>JBBIQC010000033.1:1261-17021 GCA_037442585.1 Oscillatoriales cyanobacterium bin_317 | reverse complement strand
CCCCAGTTCTACAGATGTACTGCTGCAAGAATTTATTGCTCGGGGTTCCAATGATGCTGATATGGCCATGACCTATGAAAGTGATGCTCTGTATCGCTGGCAGCAGGCAAAGGCCAATCAGGGTAAGCCCTACCAGATTTACTACCTCAATCCCACGATTGAAACCACAGCTACAGCCGCGATCGTTCGTCGAGAGGTGAGTGATGGTAAAGCTCAGGCAGCCCGTAAATTTTTGGATTTTCTGGTTCAACCTGCCCAGCAACAAGTGCTGGTGCAATATGGCTTTCGTCCAATCAATACTTCCGTCGATTTGCCAACGGTACCTAATAGTCCCTGGAGCCAGAAGATCCCAGGGGCTACAGTCCAACCCACTGGAACCATTCTGCCTCCTCCAGAGCGCCAGGTTGCCAGAGAAGTGATGCGCCAGTGGGAGCGGGCGAACTAGCAGTAATTTAAGCCTTGTCCAAGTCCAGAACCGTAGTTTCGCTAAGGATGTTCTATCCCAATCCCACGTTGTCTAAAGCATTGGATTGATTTGGGGATGATTGAGCCAAACCCGACTCTTTAGAAAGGCGAGACACCATCGACAGTTGCCGATTTTTTCCAGAATGACGTTGCCGGGTCAGGGAAAAGCGAACTTGTTCGTGCAAACTCATAAAGACCTCCAGGTAGCTCGATGACTAAGAGTTTAGAATTTCATAAAAATGTAGTTTTTGCTACAGAAATTATTCTAGCTTTTGTTTCTTATGTCAAGGTTAATGCTGTGTAAAGCTTGGGTAAGTAAGTTCAGGACTCAAATTTAATTTGGCCAGTTGCTCAATCTGTTTCCAGTTTTTCGATTTGGCGCTCTAATATGGCTGTTCGTTCATCAATTCGGCTATCAATGCGGCCCCAATTCAAACAAGCAGAGGCCGGGATGGGAACACCTGGCCCTTGCTGCTAATGTCGTAATGGTTAAAACCAGGTGATGTGTTGTGCAGCACTAAGATTGTGCATTGGCACCCAGTACAATCGCTTACAGAAAAAACGCTTTAGCCATCCAACCAGTAATGTCAAGTCCGGGATCCATCTTACCGGGCTTTTTCATCACTCGTGAACCTGCCGGATCTGGAACCATTGCTTTCTTCGTCGCCTCTAGCTGGAGGTGAACACTTCATCGTGTGTGGGTTGGGTCGGTTGGGACAACATTGTGTGCTGTCGCTGAAATCCTTTGCGCTGGATGATTTTGAGATCAAAGTGGTGGCGATCGATCGCAAACATCCCGATGATTGGGAAATTGATCAGTTACCGGAGCTATTAGCCGAGGAGATCGTAACGGGGGATTGTCGGCAAGACGCAGTTCTACAGCGGGCAGGTATTCAACAGTGCCGCGCCATTTTGATTGTGACAAACGATGAGAATGTCAACATTGAGACGGCGATCGCTGCGCGGCGGTTGAATCCTCATGTGCGACTGATTGTGCGGTCTGGTAAGCACAACTTAAATGAGTTGTTGAAACAGAAACTGGGCAACTTTGCCGCCTTTGAACCGATCGAACTGCCAGCGGCCTCCTTTGCGTTAGCGGCTTTAGGAGCAACCACCCTGGGTTTATTTAAGGTGGGCGATCGCCAGTTGCGCGTGATCAAACACCAGGTTGAAGTTGGGGACTATCGGTTTGAGAATCTGCCCATCCACAAACTCCATAAAGAAAGTGGCCGCTTGTTGCAATACCGTCCGGCTCACCCCGTTGATTCGGTGCCTTTGGGCAATCAGGTACCCCTCCATGAAAACGGTTTCACCTCCAAGCCTCAAGCTTCAGCCCTGGCAGGATCCGCCAGTTCCAACTCTGAATCAATCTTTTACCAATGGGCGACTGATACGCGCATTCAGCCCGGAGATACGCTGATCTATATTGAGCAAGTCGAATCCTACACGATATCCCATCCCTCTACTCAAGATAAAAGGAACTGGCAATGGCTGGGACAGCAGGTGCGGCGGCTGGCTCCAGGAAATTGGCGGCAGGCTGTGATTCGTGCCTGGAACTGGATCAATCGAGAACCCACCCGCCGCCTGACCGGCCTGGGTTTTCTCTTGGCTTTCCTACTGGGGATCCTGGGGGCAGTTTTGCTCAAATTTACGGTGGAGGGAATGACCTGGCAGGCAGCCATCTCCAGTGCCGTGATTCTGCTGCTGGGAGGATATGGGGATGTTTTTGGTGGGTTAGAGGTCGTAGCGCCGATTCCCTGGTGGGTACAGGTGATTTGTTTGCTAATTACGGCGATTAGCATCTTGTTCGTGCTTAGCGTATTGGGGCTGTTGGCCGATCGCTTGTTAAGCACCCGCTTCGAGTTTTTACGGCGACGGCCTCCCGCCCCTCAGGCTAATCATGTCGTGCTGGTGGGTCTGGGTCGGGTGGGCCAACGGATTGCCGCCTTGCTGTATGAATTTCGGCAACCCTTTGTATGCCTGACGCATCTCAAAGAGCAGCAAGACTTTATGCCGCAAGTCCCCCTGGTTTACAGTCCGATTGCCCAGGGGTTAGCCAGTGTTAATCTGGCCCAGGCCAAAAGTTTGATTGTGGCAACGGATGATCAGATGCTGAATCTAGAAGTGGCATTGACGGCTCGGAGTGCGGCCTCTCAGATCGATCGCACCCTGAATTTAATCATTCGTGCTCAGGATCAGCGGTTTTGCGATCATCTAAATGGCTTACTGCCCGATGCCAAGGCCCTTTGTGTTTATGCCTTATCGGCTGAAGCCTTTGCCGGAGCCGCTTTTGGGGAAAACATCCTGAGTTTGTTTCGGCTGGCCAATCAAACTATTCTGGTGACGGAATACCACATTGAGGCAGCCGATACCTTGCAGGGCAAACTTCTGGCCCAGATTGCTTACGGCTATGGCGTGGTGCCGATCGCCTACCAATCCCATGCCGATTCCCATCTGAAACTAATGCCTGCCGATGAGATTCGGCTGCAAGTGGGCGATCGCTTAATCATTTTAGCCACCATTCAGGGACTGCAAAAAATTGAATGGGGAACGATCACCCCTCCCCGACGGTGGCAATTACAGGCCCACAGACCCCTGAATGCCGGGGCTACCTATTACGCCGGAAATACGCTGGAAAATATTGCTGGCTGCGAACTGAGGGAGGCCAGAGCCTTTATGGATCAGTTACCGGAAAATCCCGATATTCCCGGGGTGATGGAACTCTCTCTCTATGACCATCAGGCGGCTCATCTGCTCCGCAAACTCCGCAAACTATTACCGGTGCAGTTAATCCCCTTAAATAGTACAGGCAACGTAGAATCCTTGGCGGATTGGGGCATGTAAATAGGCGATCGTGTCTTGGGCAACCTGGGTCAGACCATAGCCCAACTCTGCCAAATATTGAAAGCAGGCTTCCTGCATAACAACAGGCATCATCTTGTGTTCAAAATGAATGATAGCGGGCTTGCAACAATCAAATGGAAACATTTTGAGAATTTCAAAATCAAATCCCATCGTGTCAATGACAAGCAAGTCCACTTTCTGGATGCTGTGCTTTGTCAGGGCTGTTTTCATCGTTATTGAGGGAAGTGATATCTTCTCAATCAGAGATTCGTAGTTATCAGGGATGGTTTCCAGCCCACGTAGCCGCTTCCAGTAATACAAAGTACTTTTCACGACTTCATAATCTAGGCTGGCTGACTGGCTTAACCAAAATGGTAGAACCGCATGCTTATCACAAACCGTGTACAGAGTTGCACATCCGTCCTCATGACCAATCAGGGCATTCTCAAAAATGAGTTGCGGCTCATCTTGATAAGTTTGTTTCAGCCTCTCGAAGACCTGTGGTTGCGGTTCGACCAGCAAGCCACGCCAATGATGATGCTTAATTAGATGACAGATGGGATCTGCAGAACACCCGTCATGGGAACCAATTTGAATGAAAAATATATCTGAATTTTGCTGCAGATAGTTTTGCAGAATGAGTTCAAATGAATTAATGAAGGGGTATTCAATTGATGTTCCTACCTGAGAACGTTTCAAGATTACATAGCCAAGTGAACCTACAATCTTTCGGACGGTTTGTTTAATCATTGGGCTTAAGCTATACATTATCCAGAAAAAACGTAGGATGGGCAAAGGGAAACGCCGTGCCCATCCTGTCATTCTGGCTGATTTGAATGGGCACGCCAAGCTCTGCCCATCCTACTGATGATGATTGAGTCTAATATGCAAGAGTTCCACTCATTGTTGGATGGTCAGGATTTTGCCCGTTTTCTCAGGGATCTCAGCATCTGAGCTTTGACTTGATTAGCCCACTCCTCAAAATCCGGCCTGCTCTGATTCTGCCGTCTGACTTGGTCAATCCAATTCTGGAAATTGAAGAGATCTTGGTCACTCGGAGATTGTTCAGCGGGGCACTCTATCTGGTGAGAAGTCATACGAAATTTCCTTTCTTGAAAGCTCAAAGCAGACAAAAACGTTTCTACACAGGCATTGAGAAACGTCTTGAATGGTTGCTGCTGATACGGCTTCAGCCTATAAGATTGTTGCCCTCATTAGGTTAACGCCTGGCTAAAATTTGGTAAACGCGGGGATTTTATTTTCGCGCAAGCCCCTAATCTCTGCCTTTGAGTAGACGCTGGTTCTTCCTTGAGAAAGTTTGTTTGGGTCAGCAGGACTTATAAAGTAGGCTACATGTTTATTATGGGTATTCTGGCTTGGATTGTTCTGGGTTTACTGGCAGGGGCGATCGCTAAAGCGATTTATCCTGGCTACCAAAGTGGTGGCATTTTAGGAACCATGCTTCTAGGAATTGTCGGTGCTTTTGTGGGAGGCACCCTGTATACCCTGTTTTAGGAGTCATTCTTTCTCGGCACTCAGCATCCAGCACCTGGCCCACTCCTAACACACCCAGGCAGTTCTTTGGGAACGCTTTGCCCCTACCAATTTCGCCAACCTCCTTTAGACTTGACCTCCCCATTATCTGAGATAGGGCGGCTTTCCAGTAAAGCTTGATAGGCTTGGCTGGAAGACCAGCGATCGATCTCCCGTGCCCGTAATACTGGAACCGGATGGGTGAGTTGAGCAGTCATCGCCTGTTTCAGCAGTTCGCCGATCTGGTCTTTACTGATCTCGTCATAAGCTCTGGCCTGGGCTAGAAAGGCATCCAGATTCAGTTGATTGGCTAACGTGGGTGAACCACCAGCTAGTTTCATCAGGACGGATGCTACCACTCTAGGATTTTGGGTCGCCAGTAAAGCTGCCCGATCGCAGCTAAACTCAGCACAGCGTACCCATTCCAGTAACTGGGTTTGGAGGGCCTGCGCGACTCCTGCCCCCCAGGGAAGCTGACCTGCGGCTAATACCAGCAGATTGGCCAGCGTCAAATATACCCCATGCTCACACTTCAAGTGTCCCAGTTCGTGGGCAATCACCGCCTGAATTTCGTCTGGCGTTAATAACTCCAGCAACGAGGTATGTATCACAATGAACGGCTGCTTGCCGCGCATCGCAAACGTATAAGCATTGGGAACCGGATGTTGCCGGACGTACAGTTGGGGTGGTTCCAGGTCGAGAATCTGGCAGGCATCCAACAACAGCTTGTGCAGATCAGGAAGTTGCTGTTCCCCCACCAGCACACTGGAGGCAATATTCTCTAAATAAAAGAACTGCTCTGCCAGTGGGCCTAACAGATTGCGAACCATCACATCCAAACCCGGCAACTGCTTCAGATTTGCAGTCGCTTCTAAGTCAAGCGGGTGCCGGAAGTGATCCGCTCGCAAACCAATCAGAGGAGTTTTGAGGAAAGACATAGGGCGGTCAGGTGCAGACAGAACGAATTAGCCGAACCTTACCTTAACGTTGAGCCGTTCTGGTTAGTCCACCGTCAGTATAGCGAGTGGAGAGGAGGAATTTGGGACTTTAGACTTGGATTGTCATTCGTCATCAGTCACTGGATTGGCTCGCAGTCCGTGAATGAAATCTTTCCCGTACCTTGAACCAACTCTTGACGAATGACCAATGACCGATGACGAATCCCCTTCTGCTCTCTGCCCTAATGACCTAAGTTAGCAAAGCAGGATTTTTGCTGGAGTCAGAACTTCCTTTAAGTCGCTGTAAGTGGGCACCCAGTTTCTGCAATTTCGCTTCCAACTGCTCGTAGCCGCGATCGAGGTGATGTAGCCCCTGAATCGTGGTCTTACCGTTGGCTGCCAGCCCTGCCAGAACTAAAGCCGCAGAAGCCCGCAAATCAGTCGCCACGACTGGAGCACCGGAGAGCATAGGAACTCCCTGAATAATCGCGTTGCATCCTTTCAGACGAATATTCGCTCCCATGCGGTTCAGTTCGGCCACATGGCGCAGGCGATTTTCGAAAACGGTTTCCGTGATCACGCTATTGCCTTCACTGAGGGCCAGCAAGGCCATGAATTGAGCCTGCATATCGGTTGGGAAGCCGGGATAGGGCAGAGTTTCAATATCAGTGGCCCGGTTGCGATCGCTGGGAATGAGACGCATACGATGGGGGGCTTCCGTAATCACCTGGGCACCGACCGCTTGCAGTTTGGCGATGACTGCCGTTAAATGATCCGGCACGACAGGAGACAAACTAATCTCTGAGTAAGTAATGGCTCCAGCTACCAGAAAGGTTCCGGCCTCGACGCGATCGGGAATAATGCTGTAGTCCGTGGAATGCAGGCTGGGTACGCCGGAAATCGTGATGGTATTGGTGCCAGCCCCCCGGATCTTGGCACCCATTGCACGACAGAAATTGGCTAAATCTGCAACTTCAGGTTCCTGGGCCGCATTCTCAATGATGGTTTCTCCATCCGCCAGTGTTGCAGCCATCATCAGTGTTTCGGTGGCTCCCACACTGGGATAATCCAGATAAATTTTGGCTCCCTTCAGCCGTTTGCTGGCTCCTCTCACATAGGCGTTAACCATGCCGTGATCAATTTGCACTTCGGCACCCATTGCCTGCAATCCTCGCACATGCAGATCAACGGGACGTGCCCCGATCGCACAGCCTCCTGGCAAAGGAACTCTCGCCACCCCCAACCGGGCTAATAAAGGGCCAATCACAAAGAAACTGGCTCGCAGTTGGCTCACTAACTCATACGGTGCCCGGGATTCTCCAATCGAGGAAGCATTCAGGGTCAGGCAATCACCCTGCCGTTCCAGCTTTACCCCCAATGCCATCAGAATTTCACCCATGCGGCCCACATCCACCAGGGATGGCACATTCCGCAAACGGCACTCTTGAGGACACAGTAAGGCACCGGCCATCAAAACCAGCGCCGAATTTTTGGCTCCACTGATGGCGACATGGCCGCTGAGCCGTTGCCCTCCTAAAATTTCCAGGATGGCAGAATCCTCTTCTGAGGCCGCAAAGGTGTTGGGTAGGTTAGAAGTGAAAGTAATGGCTCTGCCCTCCTGCATCAACATCAAAACTCTGAATTCGGTCTTGATTCTACAGGAAAGAATTAAGCTGTCCCAATTTTTTTATTTTTTCTGCTCATGAATAGAAATCCATCCAATCAAGATTTTGTCACTTTATTGCCTCAAGGTGATTGACAGATGCTCACAAGTATCTGAAGATTATGAATCGCGGGTTACACCGTGCGTCAGCGGAACTGGCGGAATTGGTAGACGCGCTAGATTCAGGTTCTAGTGTCAGCAATGACTTCCGGGTTCAAGTCCCGGGTTCCGCATTACTCAAACCTTTTGAATGACTGTCCTGGCGATCGGCAAGGCTGAGATTTTTAGGTACAGATTCTGCAGGAATATTTTTAAAAAACTTATCATTCGTTTCAATTCGTAACAAAATATCAATCAAACCAGTCCTCTATGCTCACCAGTCTGCAAAATCCTCTCGTCAAACAGATGCGAAAGTTGCATCGAGCGAAGGAGCGACGAGAACAGCAGGTATTTCTGGTGGAAGGCACCCATCTGGTGGAGGCGGCTTGTGCAGCTAATCGATCGCTCATCACCGCCTGCTGCACTCCGGAGTGGTCACGCCAGCATCCAGACTTGTGGCAGCAGATCGAGTACCGGGCCAAACGGATTGAGTTCGTCAGTTCAGAAGTGTTGCGGGCGATCGCTACCACGGTGGAACCCGACGGAATCGTCGCCACTCTGGAACGTTCCTCGACCCCAGCCCCCACCTTTACCAGCCTGGGAATTGTCCTGGAAACAATTCAAGATCCTGGCAACCTGGGCACCATCATTCGAACGGCGGCGGCGGCTGGCACAGAAGGGATCTTACTGAGTCACGATAGCGTCGATCTGGATCATCCCAAGGTGCTGAGAGCCTCCGCAGGCCAATGGTTTCAACTGCCAATGGCTGCCAGTGAGCATCTGCCCCAGGATATCCGACAATACCAGCAGCAAGGAATGCAGGTGATCGCCACCTTGCCGACAGCCGCATTGACCTACTGGGAAGTGGATTTTCGGCAACCGACCCTGCTGTTGCTGGGTAATGAAGGGGCTGGTTTATCCCCCGCCCTGGAGTCTTTAGCCGATGCGGCGGTGCGGATTCCGCTGGCTTCCGGTGTGGAATCGTTGAACGTGGCGATCGCCGCTGCCCTGATCCTGTATGAAGCGAAACGGCAGCGGGAGTGCCCTACCCCTGCTCAGTCTGCCGCTGTTGAATAAATTGTTCAATATCTGCGATCGCCTCTTCCCAGACACTCAGGTCAAATTGGACAACGCGATCGGTCACAGGTTCAGGAGTTGGCTCTGGACGCAGGGCTTGCGGTGACTTGGATGGTTCCTGGGTGGATTCCAGCGTTTGTTGTAACTGGTCAAGCGACTGCTTAAAAGCTTCGGCAGCGGCTCGTCGTATGTCTTGCTGTGGCTGACCCATAAGCTGGACTCCAAACGAGGGTGAAATAAACCAGTTCCAACCACTGGCGAGGTTGGAGGCTATATGTGTACTTACAATAGGTCGTCCCTATAATCCGTATCTACAATAGTCCACCTGGCTTAAAATGCCCAATGCCAGCCGATTCCTTGCAAAAGTTGTCTGATGAGCGCCTTCCGACCGAAAATAGGGAGGATTAAGTCAGGAGAAACTTGTGAGTGAGACATTTGATTACGATTTACTAATCATTGGAGCCGGAGTCGGTGGTCACGGTGCGGCGCTCCATGCGGTGAGTTGTGGGTTGAAGACGGCTATTGTCGAAGCCGGAGACATGGGGGGAACCTGCGTGAATCGGGGCTGTATCCCTTCTAAAGCTTTGCTGGCCGCTTCAGGACGGGTCAGGGAATTGCGAGATACCCATCACTTAAAGTCCCTGGGAATTCAGTTGGAGTCCGTTTCGTTCGATCGTCAGGGCATTGCCGAACACGCCAACAGCATTGTCACCAAGCAACGAGATGCCCTGGTCAATAGCCTGAAGCGATTAGGCGTAGAGACAATTCACGGCTGGGCCAGAATTGCCGGGAAGCAAAAAGTCTCAGTCGAAACAAAAGAGGGCAACAAAATCATTACGGCAAAGGATATTATTCTCGCTCCCGGTTCAATTCCCTTTGTCCCACCCGGTGTAGAAATCGACCACAAGACCGTGTTCACCAGCGATGATGCGGTGCGCCTGGAATCCCTGCCGGACTGGATCGCGATCGTCGGTAGCGGCTACATTGGCCTGGAATTTGCCGACATCTACTCGGCACTGGGCTGTGAAGTGACCTTGATCGAAGCCCTGGATCAACTGATGCCGGGATTCGACCCCGACATTGCCAAACTGGCCCAGCGCGTCCTGATTACCCCGCGTGACATTGAAACCCGCGTTGGCATGTTGGCGAAACGAGTCACCCCCGGTTCTCCGGTCGTGATTGAACTGGCCGATGCCAAAACCAAAGAGGCAGTCGAGGTGCTGGAAGTAGATGCCTGCTTAATTGCCACAGGCCGCATCCCCTACACCAAAGATTTAGGCTTGCCATCCGTGGGCGTAGAGTTGGATCAGCGAGGATTTATTCCGGTCAATGACCACTTAGCCGTGGTAAAGAAAGGTAAAGCCGTTCCCCATCTGTGGGCGATCGGCGATGCGACCGGCAAGATGATGCTGGCTCATACGGCCTCGGCTCAGGGGGTGGCTGTGGTGGAAACGATCTGTGGGCGACCCCGTGAAGTGGATTATCACAGTATTCCTGCCGCGGCCTTCACCCATCCAGAAATCGGTTTTGTGGGCATGACCGAGCCGGCGGCCCAGGAAAAAGCCAAGGCGGAAGGGTTCAAGGTGGGAGTGGCTCGTACCTACTTCAAGGGCAATGCCAAGGCGATCGCAGAAGGGGAAACGGAAGGTATAGCTAAAATCATCTACCGCACTGATACCGGGGAAGTGTTGGGGGTTCATATTTTTGGTCTGCATGCCTCCGACCTGATTCATGAAGCGGCCAGCGCGATCGCTCAGCGGCAATCCGTCAACTCCCTCGCCTTTCTGGTACATACCCATCCCACCCTCTCAGAAGTGTTGGATGAGGCCTACAAGCGGGCGATCGGAGCGCATTAAGGGATGAGAATAAATTAAGGTGCAATTCTTGGGTAGGGGCAAACAGCCGTTCGTCCCTACAGAGAATCGATCCAGAGCAGGTTATTTAATTGGCGCTCCTAAGGCCATTCTGAGCATTTGCATGCCGTTATTCTTCAGAGTTAGGCTACGCTATCAGATACATCCGTTTACTCCTTCGTTTACGCTACTCTATGCAGATCCGTCGCCGTCCACCCAATCCTGCTGTTGCTGTTCAGGAATTGCGGTATCAAGTGCGTGTACCTGATGCCAAACCGCGCCATATTCTAGAGGAAATTGTCTGGCAGAAGGAATCCGAAGTCGATCAACTGCGGGAATTTTTACCTTTACAGGAATTACGCCGCAAGGTTCAGGACGTGCCGCCTGCCCGGAATTTTCTGCAGACACTCAAGCAGGGCAAAACTCAACCTGCGGTGATTGCAGAGGTAAAAAAAGCCTCTCCCAGCAAAGGGGTGATTCGGGAAGATTTTGACCCAGTGGCGATCGCCCGCTCCTACGAGCAAGGGGGGGCAACCTGTCTCTCTGTCCTGACCGACAAGCAATTCTTTCAGGGCAGCTTTGAGTATCTCAAGCAAATCCGGCAGGCGATCGACCTGCCGTTGCTCTGTAAGGATTTCATTATTTATCCTTACCAGATGTATTATGCGAGACTGCATGGGGCAGATGCCGTGCTGCTGATTGCGGCCATTCTCTCGGATAAAGATTTGCAATACTTCATCAAAATTGCGGCAACGTTAGGATTGACTCCCCTGATCGAAGTTCATACTCTGGCAGAACTCGATCGGGTGTTGGCCTTGCAGGACATATCTTTGATCGGCATCAACAATCGTAACTTAGAAGATTTTTCAGTTGATATAGAAACTACCCACACCCTCCTGGCAGAGCGTCAGAGCCAGATGCAAAGTCGAGACATTGTAGTGGTCAGTGAATCGGGACTTTTTACCTCTCAAGATATCCAGTATGTTGCTCAGGCAGGAGCGCAGGCCGTTTTGATTGGTGAATCTTTGATCAAACAACCCGATCCGGGTCAGGCTTTAGCCAACCTTTTTTAGGTTGCAACTAGACCAAGTCCAGCTAGAGAACGGTCGTTTTCCGATCAGAGAAACTCCGGTTCTAGACTTGGACAAGGTTTATTTTCGTTTCCTCGTTGATCTATCTTGAGCAAGGTAACCTCGGCTTCATCATGGAACCCATCCCCCTTCCCTCTCATATTCACTACGAGTTGCTCCTGCAACTTCTGGAACGGCAGACGATGCATGCCGTCAATGGCAAATCTGGTGTTCAGGAGCAAGTGCAGCAATTGATTATTACGCTGCGGAAAGCCCTGGCTCAACAAAAGCATCTGGAAGAAACCTGTGCGCGGCTACAACTGCCTGTGGATTATCGATGGTCGCTGAACAAGCTGGAAGAGAACAATCCAACTTCTAAAGATTTTTTGAGTTTAAGTCAGGAGCAAATTGGAAGTCAGTAAAATATCCAGAATTTTGATACAGATGGTCGTTCATGATTTGTTGTGAACGAAAACCTTTCTATATCAGGAGTAATTTGCTAAGGTAGCATCTTAATGACACTTGGGAGGTTCTGAGTGGCTGAACCGGGCTTACCGGATAGTGCCTTATTGCCGGAGAATCGCTTTCACTCAGAGAAGGCAGATTCTGTGGCTGAGTCTGTGATGACTGAATTAAGCGAGTTGCGATCGCAGGTACGGGGGCAAATTGAGCGGATTCACCATCTGGAACAGGCTCTCGATCAATCCCTGGCCTTTCAGGAAGAACTCCGCTCTCAGTTGGCAAATCAGCAATTTCTGGAATCCCAATTAGCCTCCACGGAAGAAATTGCCAACATACAACAGCAAGCCATCACTCAACTCAAGCAACAATTAGTGCAGCAACGACAGCGATTAGCTGCCCAGCAAGGGGAAACTGAACAGAGCCACCCTCTGGATAGCTCCTCCCAGCCTTGCTCCCCCTCGCCTCGGTGCAAAGATCCGTTGCCCCATCCCCACTTCCTGGGTGGGGATGGACATGGAATTCCGGAACAACTGAGTCTTTTAGACCAGCCCAACCTGCTAAACCAGGCCAGTTTTCCAGACCTGACGCAGAAATTAACTGAACAAGAAGCCTCGATTCACCAACTGGAAACCGAACTGCATCGTGCTCATATTGCTTTGCAAGAACAGCAAGCTCTGATTGATGCGTTCCAGACTTATACCGTAAGACGGTCGGCAGGTGACCTTGCGGATGTTTCTCTGGATGGGGAGTTATTCACGGCTTATTGCAAGATTCAGGAATTAGAAACTCAACTTTCAAAACAGACCACTGCTCAGGCAATGTTGCAGCATACCTGTCAGGAGCTAGAGCAAATCCGCGATCGCTATCAAATCCGCATTACTGAACTAGAAGCTCAGGCGGCTGTGATGCAGGAGCAAATTCTGAAGCAAGCCCAACAGTCCAGTGAGTATGAAACGGCTGTGCAACATTGGAAAGACCGCTACCACAGTCTGCAAAGCTATCTCGCTCAGATCAAGCAACTGCTGGAACAATTTCTTCCCAATCCACCTGCACCTGTCGCAGAACTACTGACCACCTTACAAACGGTAACCAGTAATACTACGGAAGAACCTGTCGCTCCGCCAGTCTCCCGCAGCCCCAGAATAGACCTTCCCGACTTCCTGATTCGTCGCCATCGCTACCGGGCACGCCCTTAAGGTTCGTATTACTTCTCCCAGAATTTACTTACTTTAAACAAAGGAATTCCGTGAATTTATGGAATCTTAGTTTAAGGAAATTTCGCTTAAAGAGTTAGTTAGGTTGAGGCTGGTTTATTGCCAGGAAACATGGCTCCAGATCTAAACTTTGGGAACCATGTCATGAAACAGCTTCACCTCATTTGTGAGCCTAGCCAATGCAAACTACACCATTAACCGGCAGCGAATTCATTCGTCAGATCCAGCAACTGGTACCTCCTGGCAGTCCAGAACCTCAAGATCCTGAAATTCTGGCCCAACTACAGCAATTGACCCAGGCGCTGATTCAAGATTATGAAGACTCTGGCCGCTTGCAAGGTGACCCCTTTAACGAAGCCTGGACACGGCCTCTCTATCTCTATGAAGCTGAAGTGCGATCGCAACTTCAAGGAAAAACGGTGCTGGTGACAGGTGGCGAAGGTTGCGTCGGGCACCAGTTGATTCAGAAATTGGTCACCCTGGGAGCTGAGCGAATTATTTCCGTTGATAATGCCCGCTGTATTGATGGAAAAACTCCAGCCCCGCTTGCAGGCATTGCCCCAAATGTCACCCTGCACGCGATCGATGTGCGGGATTACGATGCCTTAAAACAAATTTTTGAAACAGAAAAGCCGGATCTGGTGTTTCACTTAGCCGCCATTCGGATTCCAGGTCTGGCTGAAAAAATCATTCTGACAACCGTAACCACCAATATTTTTGGTACACAAAATATTATTCAACTGTGTGAAGAATTCAACGTTGAGCAGTGTATTTTCTCCTCAACCGGAAAAGCTTCTCGCTATTGGACAGGTGAGGTGTATGCCGCCAGCAAGAAGGTGTGTGAATGGTTGTTTGCCCACGCGGCTCAAACGGGGAAAGTGCGCTATGGCATGGTGCGCTTCACCCACATGCTGGATAACAGTTCCATGATTGAGCAAATCACCAGCAAGGTGGAGCAAGGTAGACCAATTAACATCCATGCACCTGAACGCTATGTAGCAGGCCAAAACGTGGGTGAAGCCGTACATCTGCTCTTGAATTCCCTGATTCTCTCCCAGACCGAGCAACTGATCTTTGTCCTGGTGCGGAACCTGGGATGGCCAACGGAAAGTCTGGAAGTGGCGTTGCACATGATTCAGCAATCTGGGAAGAATCTGCCCATTTACTTCCAGGGCATTCCTGTTGGCTACGAAGAATCCTTCTTCCTGGGACAGGTGGATTGGAGCAAGCAAACGGAGATCAATACCCTGATTAATGCTCTGGAAACCTGGTATGCCTCCAGCATCAGTTCCTCCGGAGACATGATTGTAGCGACCACTATTCCCTTCTCGTCCGCCGTTTTAACCCAGCAACTGGCTGATTTAAGAATACTGGCCGCCGATCTGCAAACTCCCCAACCAGACATTAAACAGAGGCTGGCAGAAGTGGTTTGGGAAGTTTCCAAATCTTCTATGCGTCTGGCCACTCCTCAGCAATTGCTGCACATCTTGCAGTGGGGGATGAACCTGAAGCAGTATCAACGAGGCGAGTTTTCGCTGGCTCCCTACAAACCATTCATTGAATTGGTGGTTCAGAGCCTTTACGATCGCCTCTGCATGCAAGTTCTAAAAGATTGCCAGGTTTCTATGTCTGAGTTTGCAACGATGCTTTCAGTCCTGGCCACCTTCCCAACTCTGGCCCAAGAAGTTGCCTATATGCAAAGAATCCTGGAGCCAAATACCAAGGAGCTAGAACCCATCAGTCGTAAAGTTGCATAGGATGGCTAACAACGTGATCCACAATTAGTGATCCACCATCAAATCCTGATTACGGCATCTGTAGGGGCTGGTTTGTAAACAGTTTGTGTGTACTGAACTCACATGACTGACTAAACCAGCCCCCACTAATTCCCATTCTTTAGGGAGCCAACCGTTCAAGGATCCAGTGGTGATTGTCCAGGCGATACCGCAGGCGATCATGCAGACGGCTGGGACGGCCCTGCCAAAATTCGATCGTGTGGGGAATGACGCAATAACCACCCCAATGGGGAGGCCGAGGAATTTCTTGATTCTGGTACTGCTGGTTGAGTTCTGCCAAACGCTGCTCTAAAACCTCACGACTGGCGATCACCTGGCTCTGACTAGAAACCCAGGCTCCTAACTGACTCTCACGGGGACGACTATGAAAGTAAGCCACGGTTTCCGCATCTGAAACCTGTTCGACCGTTCCCTCAATCCGCACCTGACGTTCCAATGCTTTCCACAAGAACACCAGGGCAGCCTGGGGATTCTCCGCTAACTCCTGCCCTTTGTGGCTTTCATAGTTGGTGAAAAAGACAAAGCCGCGATCGCTGACTCCTTTCAGCAACACGATCCGGGCAGAAGGAATCCCATCTTTAGTTGCTGTTGCCAGGGTCATGGCATTGGGCTCGAGAATATCTGCGGCCAGAGCCTGTTCAAACCAGAGTTGAAATTGCCGCATCGGATCCGGATCAACATCTGCTTCTGTAAGTTGAGCACGAGTGTAAGTGAGACGAAGGTCAGCGATAGAAGGAGAAGTCATG
>JBBIQC010000033.1:0-1248 GCA_037442585.1 Oscillatoriales cyanobacterium bin_317 | reverse complement strand
ATTGAGAGTTAAGAGTTGAGAATTAAATCAGCTCCGGTTTTGCCGGAGGTGATTTAACTTTTCTCACGATCGCCGGATATTCAAACAGCACCAATCCTGGCGTTTCCAAAGGGCGGCGACGTACCAGCCGTTGGCTTCCAGGGTGTCGGCAACGGGTTTGGCTTGATCCAGTAAGATGCCACTCAAAGCTCCCCAGGTGGTGGGTTTGACGATTGCAGTCCAATGGGGAATCAAATCGATGATGATGTCGGCCAGAATGTTGCAGACAATGCCATCAACGGGGCCATTGGTCATTTCAATCAAACGCTCAATGCTGCCTTGATCAACGATCAGACGATCGGGGGCAATGCCGTTCAGTTCCCGGTTTTCCAGAGTCGCTTTGACGGCCAGGGGATCAGTATCAACGGCATAGACGCGATCGGCTCCCAGCAGGAGAGCGCCGACCGAGAGAATACCAGAGCCGCAGCCGATATCAGCAATCACAATCTGCTCTGCTTCAGGGTCGTGCTTTGCCATCGAGCGATCGGCCAATCGCATTTCCAGCGCTTCCAGACAGAGGCGAGTGGTGGCGTGATCCCCGGTGCCAAAGGCAACTCCGGGTTCCAGGCGCAGTAACAGACGCTCTGATGTGTCAGGAATAGGCAACCAGGCGGGATAGATTAACAGGCGATCGCCGACTTCTTGTGGTTGCCAGTGAACTTTCCAACTGCTGGCCCAGTCTTCTTCATCGATCAGATGCCATTCCACACCTGGAACGGGGAGTCCAACGCATAGCGCATCTTGCCGAAGCAGCAGAGCCAGGGCTGCCAGATCCAGCAGTTGCACCTGGATTTGCGGCAGGTAAGCCCGTACTCGGAAAAATGGCCCCTTTCCTTCACTACAGGTGCCTCGGCAGCCAAAGCTATCCAGCCTCCAAAAGATTGTGTCTTCTAGAGCCGGATCCCCCAGAATTTGAATTTCCCACCAGCTATTGGCCATGCAGCTATCAGTTATGAGGTGTGAGGAATGAGTGATGCAAATTAACTGACACTCAATACTCAACACTCAACACTCATAAACCAAGTCCAGCTAGAGAACTGAAGTCTTCCTATAAGAAAAACTACGGTTCTGGACTTGGAAAAGGTTTAACTTTTACAACGTAACAGTGTAAGCGTCCCGGATCCCGGCAACCTTGAGAATTTCATCCAGAATTCCTTCCGGCAGGGGATCATCGATGCTGAGAACCATCACCGCATCTCCTCTGACAAT
>JBBIQC010000032.1:12180-17213 GCA_037442585.1 Oscillatoriales cyanobacterium bin_317 | reverse complement strand
CCTGGAAATTGGGCCACCGTCTAGCTGGAGAGAATTGGATGACGCGATCGCTCATTTGGAAGACTTTGACTGGCTGATTCTCACCTCGACCAATGGGGTCGATTACTTCTTTGAACGCCTGAAAGTCTACCAGGATGGGGATGCCAGCCTTTACTGCAACATTCGGATTGCTGTAGTGGGTGAAAAAACGGCCCAACACTTAGGGAAATGGGGAGTTCAGCCCGACTTTATTCCACCCAACTTCATTGCCGATTCCCTAATAGCCAAGTTTCCTGAACCCTTGAGTGGCCTGAGAATTCTGTTTCCCAGGGTGGAAAGTGGGGGGCGGGAAGTGCTGGTGAAAGAATTTGGCAGCCAGGGAGCCAGAGTACGAGAAGTCGCCGCTTACGAATCCCGCTGTCCCACAACGATCGCGCCTGAAGCCCTGGCCGCTTTCCAAAATAAAGCCATTGATGTGATCACCTTCGCCAGTTCCAAAACAGTGCAGAACTTCTGCCAACTGTCCCTGCAAGCCGATCCCTCCTGGCAATCCTGGCTGGAAGGAGTCTGCATCGCCTCGATCGGTCCCCAAACCAGCAAAACCTGCGAGAGTTTATTAGGCCGAGTTGATGTCGAAGCAACGGAGCATACCCTGGAAGGACTGACGCAGGCGATCGTCGATTGGGCCAGCAGCGACCAGGAAAGCCAGGGAGATAGGGGAGATAGGGAGGGCAAGGAAGATGGAGAAGAAAGTAATGCGATCATGGGTGACACGATCATGGGCGAATGACAGCACACCTCCCTCCTAACTCCCAATCCCTAATCCCCAATCCCTAATCCCCAATCCCTGATCCCAGATCCCTAACCCCTGATCCCCCAATTTTCCCAATTCCGACTAGGCTAACCCATCAGGATTTGATAGGGTTTTAGACAGTTTGCTAAAGGATGAATGGTGATGGGGTCACTCACGGGACGAGATTTGTTGAGCATGGCTGATCTGACGGCAGAGGAACTGCAAGAGCTATTGCGATTAGCCGCTCAGTTAAAGTCAGGGACATTAAGTTTGAGATGTGAAAAGATTCTGGGATTGCTGTTCTATAAGGCTTCTACTCGAACGCGGGTGAGCTTCACCTCAGCTATGTATCGCCTGGGTGGACAGGTGTTAGACCTGAATCCGAATGTAACCCAGGTGAGTCGAGGGGAACCCCTGGAAGATACCGCCCGCGTCCTGGATCGCTATATTGACATCCTGGCCATTCGCACCTTTGATCAGCATGACCTGGAAAAGTTTGCTGAATATACCGAAATTCCCATCATTAATGCTCTCAGCGATCGCGAACATCCCTGTCAGGTGTTGGCCGATTTACAAACCATTCAGGAATCCTTCAACACGCTGGAGGGAGTAACCCTGACCTATGTTGGGGATGGCAGCAATAACATGGCTCACTCACTGTTGTTGGGATGTGCCCTGGCAGGAATGAATGTACGGATTGCTTCACCCGTCGAATACCAGCCTTTAGAATCCATTGTTCAACAGGCAAAAGCGATCGCAGGCGATCGTTCTGAAGTGACCATCACCACGGATGCGATTGCTGCTGTTCAGGGAAGCCAGGTTGTGTATACAGATGTGTGGGCCAGCATGGGTCAGGAAAGTTCGGCTCAATCCCGAATTCCCATCTTTCAACCCTACCAGGTGAATGAGCAACTGATGGCCCATGCGGATAAGGCGGCGATCGTACTGCATTGCCTACCTGCCCATCGAGGCGAAGAAATTACCAATGGCGTGATTGAAGGTTCTCAATCCCGGGTATGGGATCAGGCGGAAAACCGGATGCACGCTCAACAAGCTCTGATTGCCAGTTTATTGGGTGTGAAGTAACGGCAAACTTTGGGAGAGTAAGCCTTTTCCGGGACAACACAAACCTTTATATAAGAAATTTGATAAACGCTGGACAGAAACGATTTTTGGTGGTACAAGTGTATCAAGGTACATTGTTTCTACCTCAAACCGTTTCTGCCTAACACTTATGGATTCCCTTACTGAAGCCCAACAAGAACTCTACGATTGGCTGGTAGAGTATATCCGCGAGAACCAATACCCTCCTTCCATTCGGCAGATGATGAAAGCGATGGGGTTGAAGTCTCCCGCTCCCGTGCAAAGCCGCCTGGAACACTTGCGATCGAAGGGTTACATTCAGTGGACAGAAGGGAAAGCCCGAACTATTCAGCTAACCCAGAACGCCATGCGGGGAGTTCCCATTAAGGGAGTGATTGCCGCTGGTAGCCTGGTTGATGTCTTCCCCGATGCAGAGGTGGAGTATCTGGATCTGGCAGGTCTTTCCTTGAAACCTAATTACTTTGCCTTGCAGGTTCGGGGTGACAGCATGGTCGATGCCATGATCGATGATGGCGACATTGTCATTCTTAAGCCTGTTCCAGATCCCAAAACCTTGAAGAATGGCACGATCGTAGCGGCCAGAGTCGAAAATCAGACGACCCTCAAATACTTCCACCGCAAAGGCAGCAAGGTCACTCTCGAACCTGCTAACAAAGCCTATCAGCCGATCGAAGTTCCGGCCTCCCAGGTTGAAATTCAGGGTGCTCTGGTGCATGTGTGGCGGGACTACAGTGCTTAGTAATAAGCCAATTCCATCTCCGATCCCCAATCCCCAACCCCTCTTACAATCCCCCTAAATTGTTCCCTCGCTGCCGCATCAGATCTGCCAACTTTTGCCGCTGCTCCGGATTTAGCACCGTCCGGATCGCCAGCATACTCTCCATGCGGGTATCCGATAATTCCTGCCTGAGCCGCTGCACCTGATCAAACTTTTGTCGCAACTGCTCGGTAGAGGCGTTCCCAGCCATTAATTCCTTAAGTTCCCGTTGTGCTTGTTGAACTGCCTGCCGTTGCTGAGTCAATCGTCCCTGATACTGGCTGCGAATCTGTCTAATTTTTTGAATTTGCTCTGAAGATAAATTTAGCTCTTTCAGCCAGCCTCTGGCCTCAGCACGCTTGGGCTGGTTCAGTTGAGCCTGGGCGATAGGGTGGGAAATAGCAGAACTGACTACGGCAACGAGAGGGGTGAGGGCGATCGCACTCCCCATTGTCATCACCAGTGCCGCAAGTGTAGAAACAGGACGAATCACCATAGGATTTACCCCTGGACAGGGACTAAACAATAGTTAACACTGTGGTTAATTGACCGCCGATGGATCCTCTACTGACAGGATTTGCTCGTAGGTATGATCAACCACTGGATCAGAGGCCATCGTATTAGACCAGCTACTTTCAATAAAGGCTTCTAACTCTGCAGCCTCTGCTGGACTGGGTTGAGGGACAGGAGCAAACGTCCGATAGCCGATCACGGCAGCAATCACACCTGCCGCGATCGCTGAGGGGATCAACCAGACCTGACGCCGTTGAGCGGTACCAGAGGATTGAGAGCGATCGCGGCGCACAAATTCCTCTGGGGATATATTGGTTTCAATCGCCCTCATGATCCGGTCTTCCAGGTTAACGCTGGCTGGCGGGGCTACAGGTTGATGCTGTTTCAAAAACTCCGTTAAGGGTTT
Organism: Oscillatoriales cyanobacterium bin_317; assembly: GCA_037442585.1. GTDB lineage: Bacteria > Cyanobacteriota > Cyanobacteriia > Leptolyngbyales > Leptolyngbyaceae > Leptodesmis. The sequence continues at coordinate 13,661 of JBBIQC010000032.1, read as the reverse complement.
ATCTTCTTCAGACGATGAATTCATAATTGGACTCCTTCTCGTTCAAGAAACTGGCGCATTGCCGCACGCGCATGGAATAAACGGGATTTTACCGTTCCCAAGGGAATATCTAAAATTTCTGAAATTTCTCGTTGAGGAATCTCTTCCAGATCATGTAACACCAGAACAGTGCGGTGATCCAAACTCAAGGCTGTCAGTCCGCGTCTGACCAGATCTTGATAGTGCAGATTCATCACATCAGGAGCCTCTTGATGCGGGGAGGCATGATTGGTTAGCACCTGCAATTGAGTTCGACCTTTAGCAAGGCTTTGCCGCTGATCAGAAGCGACATTCCAGGCAATCCGGTATAGCCAGGTGGAAAATTTGGCGGTTTGCCGGAATTTTGGCAATCCCTTCCAGGCCCGCAGAAACACTTCCTGAACCAGATCATCTAAACTCGGTCCATCACACAACTGGTAGAGAATCGATCTCACCCGCTGCTGATGCCGTTGATACAGCGATCGGAAGCTCTGGCTATGGCCTTCCAGGCATTGCCGGACTAGCACTCTATCATCTTGTTCAGACTGGTTATGGTTCGACGCAGTGGGCACAACATACACCTGCAAAATAACCCTCCGTCGGGCTTACAGTCCTATGATTTAGACCGAAAAGAGGGGAAAAGGTTCAATGAATCAGAATACTTTATGACTTGATCCAGTTGGACAGGTCATGTCAGGGGGAATAATGATTAGGGAGCAATCGTTGTTCAGTTTTCAGGATTGTCCTCGCCTCAAGCAGGCTCACGGCTCAATCCCAAATCCCTGGAGACTGGCCAAAAACAACTGGAGAGCCTGTCTAACAAGGTGGTGTGATTCTCAGTCCTGCTTTTTATGTAAAGTCGTTCAAGAGTTTGTAATGCCTCGTGACATTTTCCTAACAATCTGAGTAATATCGTGGCTAGAATGCCAGGGGTGCAACGGAACCGGATACCGAGACCCACTTTCTCAGCAGTCATCGGTTGACCGTCTATATACTAAGGTGAGCAAACGTTGTGGTTGAAGCGAACGGAGATAACTGTCAAGTAACCATCCTGGATCAGATTTGCCAGATCAGTATTCCATCTGTCTTCACGGTCAAGAAGGCGGTTGAGTTTAAGCAGAATTTTCAGCAAGCGTGTCAGCAATATCCTGACTTGAAACGCATCAACCTGGATCTCAGCCTTACCCGGTTTATGGACAGTAGCGGGATTGGTGCCCTGGTTGCTGGCCGTAAAATCGCTCAGAAGCAAGGGATTGAGTTAGTCTTGCAGAATGTTTCGCAACAGGTGATTACTGTTCTCACACTGGCTGATCTCGATAAGTTTTTTGTGATTGAGGCGGCTCCACCCCCGAAATTACCCAAAACTAAACGCCCTTTACCCAGTGTTGGGGTAACAATTCAATCCGTGCCCGCGATCGCCCCGATCGGCTCGACTACATCGATGCCTCAGCGGTTCATCAACA
>JBBIQC010000032.1:9946-12120 GCA_037442585.1 Oscillatoriales cyanobacterium bin_317 | reverse complement strand
TGATGTCCGTACCCAAACGCATCATTGATATCGTCGGCTCCCTGGTAGGATTGACAATTACGGGGGTTGTGTTCATTCCCATCGCGATCGCCATTAAGCTGGATAGTCCTGGCCCCATTTTCTTTGGTCAGGTGCGCTGTTCCCGGATGGGCAAACGCTTTAAGATGTGGAAGTTTCGATCGATGGTGACGGATGCCGAGGCGAAGAAACATCTAGTGGAAAATGAAGCGGAAGGCGCTATTTTCAAAGCCAAAAACGATCCTCGCATCACCCAGGTTGGTCGCTTCCTGCGAAAGACCAGTCTGGATGAACTCCCCCAATTTTGGAATGTGTTGAGGGGAGAAATGAGCCTGGTGGGAACCCGTCCACCGACCCCGGATGAGGTGGAGCGGTATGAAATCCCTCAATGGCAACGGTTGGATATTAAACCGGGAATGACTGGAGAGTGGCAGGTGAATGGCCGATCGTCCATTAAAAATTTTGAAGACATCGTGCGGCTGGATCTGAAGTACCAGGAAAACTGGAGCTTAATCTACGACATCCAGCTAATCATCAAAACCATCGGGGTCGTATTCAACAAAAAATCAGGAGCCATGTAGCGATGAGTGGGTGGTAGATGGTGGATAGTGATTCATCCGATCCCCAATTCCCAATTCCTCATCCCGGATCCCTCATCCCCGAAAGACAGGGAGAGTGAAGTGAAAACAGCTTCCTTTATTCGGCGTAGAATCTACCCAGATTTGACCGTAATGAGCGCGAACAATCCGCTGGCATAGGGAAAGGCCAATTCCATAGCCTTCCTTGTCCTCATCGCGCTTAAGACGAAAGCGGTCTTCAAAAATCTGCTCCTGATTTTCTAACGGAATGCCAGGGCCATTATCACAAACGCTGACCTGCACTTTCTGTGAGGTGCGGTGCAAAACGGCAAGCTGGATTGTGCCACCAACAGGAGTGTACTTAATGGCATTCTCTAGCAAATTAATCAAAACCTGACGAATTCGCTCGCCATCCGCAAAAATGACTGGCAGATCAGAGGGGATATCCTGTTCCACCCGTTGAGCTTTACTTTGAAATCGATGCCTCAGGTGTTCTAAAACGTCTATACAGAGCATCCCCAGATCTAACTTTTGAGGTTGAATTTGTAATTCAGAACTCGCGCCTCGGGCGGCTTGAAGAATATCGGTAATCATGCGATCGATCGCACGGGTTTGGGTGCGAGCATGCTTCAAGAGTTGTGCCGTTAGCGCAGGAGTCAGACGAGATTCTCCATTTTCGTCAAACGAGTTGTACCCCATTTCCAGGGTTTCTAGAGCAATAGAAGCCGCAGTTAAAGGGTTCCGCAAATCATGGGCCAGCATGGCAATAATTTGATCCTTAAACTGCAACTGATGTTCCAGTTCTTCTTTTTCCCGCCTCAGTTGAAAGATTTCGTCTGATAGCCGCAATAATTCAGCAGAATGGGTAATGGATTTCACTGCCTGATGCTTCTCACTCCCTGAATCTGAACCTACACCTCCTCCTGGCCGCACCCGATCCAGCGATCGCAGTTGCGGCTGTTCTGCAAAACCTGCATTCGAGAGATAGTCCGCTACGGAGCGTTGCCAGTGAGGCCACCAGTGTTGCAACTGCTCAACCAGATTACTGCCAGCGAGAGACTGGCGGGGTTCAGGATGGATTTTAATTAATGTCGGAGTGGCAATCAGGCGGAAGTATTCCGCAAGATACGGTTGCTCACTGACATCGATAATTTGCAGTTCAAAATCACACTCTTCCCGCAATTCCTTTAGCGCACTCCGAACTTGCCGAATTCGCTCTTTGGAACTCGGACGCTTATCAACAAACAGCAAAAGCTGTAAGGGTGTATCGGCATTAGTGGGCATTCCAGGGGACACCTGCATGGGATGCCTCTAGGTTCTCGTAACTAACCAACAGAATAAATCGTTCAACTAACCTGAAAAGTTGCTTCCCAGCTTTAAAGCTCCTCTTTTGCACGAAGTTCCTCTTGCTAAAAGTCCCTTTATCCAGAAGCCCTTTCATTCTATAAGTTAACCTGCACCAATGGAGTGAGCCTATTTAGCTAACCCCTTCAGCCGAAATAGTAGCATCTGAGTGGCCTGTTTCTGGCTAAAGTTATCATCGCTGATCAGCACCAGGCTGGGATTTCCATCTGGCAG
>JBBIQC010000032.1:0-9936 GCA_037442585.1 Oscillatoriales cyanobacterium bin_317 | reverse complement strand
ACACGAAACAGGAGAAACTGCGTTTTCTGATTGTCGCTGAAATTGTTGTCACTAACCAAGAGAAGACTGGGCGATCCATCGGGCAGACGCGGCCCCAGGGTCATGCCCTCCAAATTATCCAGAGAAATGCCCAGTTGGTTGAGATCCAGCAGCAGTTTTTTCTGAATCGGTTTAACTGCCGGTACACTACCTTTGAAGCTGTCAATCATGCTCGTGTCACTGGCTCCACCTAGCGTCAGTTGAAACACCTTAACGGTAAATCCTGCTGGCCCCAACGATCGCTCCAGACTCAAAAAGTGGCCTCCCTGATCGATCGCCAACAAGTCAGTCAGCCCGTGAAACATTGCCCCTGAAGGGGGAGAATCCAGGGGGTATAGATGCTCAGACACCAGCAAAGAATAGGTGGGATCCACGGAGTAATGCAACATCCGGTTGCGGCTCTCTCCCTGTTGGGGATGCTCTGGGCTACTGTCCTGCATCAGGGCAGATTCCGTGGCTGTAAATAAGCGAAAGGGTTCGATCGCCACCGTACTGCCCCCACTTATATTCAGCGTTAATGCTTCGAAGCCCAGATTATCCCCTACTCCCTGCGGTTGTCCATCCTTGGTGCCCGGTTTGTATCGTTCTGGAATGGGCAGGCTGCGTTTCCATCGGCCAGTCTTTAAGTCAAACTCCCGTACAAAGGGAGGAATCTGATCACGAGCTACTCCTTCACTGGAAATGAACAGCGTTCCCAGAGGGGATAGGGCAATTCCTTCTGGATCAACCGTGCCTTTGGCAAAGGGTTGGCCTGTTTCATTCGTAATGAATGTTACGCCTTCTACTGTGACTTGTTTAATGGTGGGTGTTTTGGGATCAGCCGCCTCTAAGTCCATCTTTAAAGTGTAAAAACGGGCTGGAGCCAGTTCACTGCGATCGTCGGAAATGGCATAAAACAGACCTCGCTGGCGATCGTAGGTAATTCCCGATAACCCTCCTACAGGCGTGTCTTGAAAACTCAATTTAGGTAATTGATATTCACTTAAAAAGTCTAAGGACAAGTTCAGAAACAATCGTTCTTCAGCACTGACTTGGGGCAAATCGCAAGCAGTGATCACCAATCCAACTAGAAGCACGATGAAACTTAAGCACCAATTCTTCAACCGCACGGCTACCCAGCCTTGAAGAAATCGCTGCCACAGATTTAAAGGACGGTAAGCTACGATTACCTCTTGAACTTGTTCATTTCCTCGTACCATCCCTGCTCCTGAAGGCTGAATTACATTCAAATAGCTATTTTCCACTAAAATAGAAAAACTCTATCCTAAATTATGGTTTTGCTCAATAGATGCTTGCTTATTGATTTAATAATAATTTCAAAGCTTTTGCTTATTTCATTAAAGGTGGCAACGGCAGGTACAATCTGGATTAATTGAATGGCTACAAATCTATATCTATCTCAGATCAATATAGATTTATAGCGATTCAGGGGATCTAAACCTTGTCCAAGTCCAGAACCGTCGTTTCTCTGATAGAAAATGACCGTTCTCTAGCTGGACTTTGGTTTAAGAGCAAACTGCAATTGAACAATTTGAATAGATACTACCAATAATTTGGAATGTGAGGAGGTATTGTGGATAATTACCAACAACTTGGTTTAAGGAGTCTTGGTCTGATCAGTTTACTGGCCGGATCGGTCTCCTTGGGAGCGTTTTCTGCGATCGCGGCGGATGTACCCAGCCAGTCAGATGCTGTCCAAAACTCTATTCAAATGCCTGTGACATCGGTTTCTCAGTTGGAGGGTAACGCTTCAACGGCTGCTCAAGGTGCCATGGCTCAGGTCACTTCGGTTTCCCAATTTTCAGATGTCAGACCTACAGACTGGGCCTACCAGGCACTAAAATCCCTGGTTGAGCGGTATGGCTGTATTGTGGGCTATCCAGACAAGACCTACCGGGGTAACCGAGCCTTAACTCGTTGGGAGTTTGCAGCAGGTCTCAATGCTTGTTTAGACAAAATTCAGGAGCTGATCGCCGCTGCCACCGCAGATTTTGTCAGAAAGGAAGATCTGGAAACGGTCAAGAAGCTTCAAGAACTGTTTGCGGCGGAACTGGCAGCCCTGCGGGGTCGGGTCGATGCCCTGGAAGTCCGAACTGCCACGCTAGAGAAGCAGCAATTTTCCACCACCACTCGCCTATCTGGTGAAGCGATCTTCAGTTTGGCCAGTGCCTATGGTGCTTACCCTGGCGGCAACCCTAACTTCCTGAACAACACGGGACTGAGAGCTGGCAGAGATGCTCAGCCTGTATTCAACGATCGGGTACGGCTAAACCTGCTGACCAGCTTTACAGGCAAGGATCTGCTGATTACCGGGTTGCAAGCCTATAACTTTGGCGGTGGTCCCAGTGCGCTCTTTCCCAATGGCAGCAGTTTGGCTGGAACCCTGGGATACGGAGATCTGGTGTTTGGCAATGCCAGTAATGTCAGACTGTCTTATGAGCCACAGTTCCCTACCGTCAATCCCCAAAACCTAGCTGCTGTAGGCGGCAACAATAGTGTCAATTTGTACAAATTGTTGTACATCTTCCCCGTAGCTAACAAGATCACGGCTTTTGCTGGAACCAATGCCGAAGTCTCAGATGCGTTCCCGGCTATTCTGCCCTTTGCAGGAGAAGGTCAGGGTTCCATCTCCCGCTTCAGTAACCTTCCTGCCTATCAACGGGTTTCCGGTGGCACATCGCAAACGGGCTTAGCCTCTGCTGCAGGATTAATCTTCAACTTCTCTGATGCCATTGATTTTCGTGCTCTGTATGGAAGTGTGAATGCCAGTATTCCAAGCAATCAGGGCTTTCCTGGAACACCGCTAGGTGCAGGCTTGTTTAATGGCAGTTTCATTGCAGCAGCTCAATTAACTATCAAGCCCTCCAGCAACTTTGACATTGGCCTGAACTACGCCTACAGCTATCACCAGATCAACATCTTAGGTACAGGTTTGGGAACTGTTGATATTGGCTCCATTTTGTTTACCCCCACACCAGCCGAGATTGTGGCTAGAGGAGCAGGCTTAGGTGCGGTTGGCACGGTTTTGAACCAGGGAATTAACTTGAACACGCTGGGAACCTCCTTAGCGTTTCGCATAACCCCCAATGTCACCTTAGCTGGGTCTTTCTCCTATATCTTTGCCGATCTGTCCAATGTCAATGCTTCCACCAATTTCTTGAGTTGGCTGGCAGGAATCCACTTCAAGGATGTGTTTAAGACTGGCAGTTCTGCGGGGATCACTTTTGGTAGTCCGCTTTATCGGGTTGCGACGGGTGGCAGAGCTTTCGATCCAACCAATGCGGTTCCTTACCAATTAGAAGGCTACGTGAACTTTAGAGCGACGGACAATATCAGCATCACTCCTGGTCTGTTCGTGATCTTTAATGCTGAAGGATTCAATCAGAATCCCACAGTCTTTGTGCCAGTGGTACGCACCACATTCACATTCTAAAGAGCATGCATTAAATAGCCCGCTTAGGTTGGGTTGAAGCATAAAACCCAACTTACGAAACTTACATCTAGGCCGTTGGAGTAGACATTCCGTGCCCTATCCAACGGCCCAGATGCTTTAAAGAGATAGGATCGAGATAGCCTCCTTAAAATTCAGCCATGAACTCGTCCCCATCTCAACGATCGCATACCTCTACCGCCTCGATCTCCTCCCTCCCTTTCTCCATCCAGCCGCGTCCCTTTGATCCCCAACATATTCGTCCCCGTCGGGTCAAATTTCACTTCTCTCCAGAAATTCCCCGATTGTGGGTGCAGCATAGTTCAGCCAAAACTCAATTTGTGAATGGCATTAATCTATTCATTGGGGAGTTTGAGTCGTTCATGGTACAAACGCTGCGATCGCACCTGCCTGCCCTCAACGATCCAGCCTTTCGCCAACAGATCATCGGCTTTATCGGCCAGGAACTCACCCACAGCCACATCCATACCTGTTATAACCAGACGTTACGGGAGCAGGGCTATCGGTTTGAAGCCTATTTGAAATTCACTCAGTTTTTCTTTCAGGCCGTACTGACCCGATGGGGGCCAACACTGGGGTTAGCCATCACTGCCGGATTTGAGCATATCACCGCATCTTTAGCTGAAATCATGCTGGAGTTCAACGCGCTAAAGGATGCTCATCCAACGATGACAGGCGTATGGGAATGGCACGCTGCCGAAGAACTGGAACACCAGGCTCTGGCCTTTGAGTGTTTGCAGATTCGCGATCGCCGTTACGGTCTACGTTGTCTGGGAGCACTTTTGGGAATTGCGATCGTCCTGGGCTTTTCTCTCAGTGGCATGGCACTACTGGTTGTTCAGGATCCGGGTTGGATGTGCTGGAAAACGGTGTCTGATGCAATTGATTTGTTTATTACGGGCGATCGCTTACTGCCCCGGTGTTTGCAGCGGTTGCTGCCCTACTTCAAACCCAACTTCCAACCTGATGTCTGCAGCACATCTCACCTGGGCCAGCAAGTTTTAGGCACTGCCAACATATCAATCCCCCCATAACATTGGCAACCAGTAAGCCAATCACGATCGCGGCCAGAGTGTTATTACGATCGCCTCCCGTGGACAACGAGTAATGTTAAGCGACCGCTACTTGTTTCGCACTGCCTCTCAACTTTTGGGTGTTATCCACCAGGCTTTGGGCAAAGGCATTTAACCGCTCGGAGAGAGATTCGTCAATTAAGCGGCCCGTTTCATCAAACGCTTTCCAGGCTTGACCGATCGCCACCTGTTCAGGAATCGTCCAGGCATGAATCCAGCGCATGATGGTTCGCATATCATTCAACGCATTGCTGTTGGATTGTCCACCCAGCACGCTAATCAGACCCGTGACCTTACCGGAGAACTCTTCAAATCCCATCAAATCCAGAGCATTTTTCAACACGCCACTGATGCTACCGTGATACTCTGGTGTCACCAGAATGATGCCATCGGCATTCAATACAGCTTGTTTCAGCTTCTCCACATCGGGATAGTCGGGATACGCATCGCTACCATCACAGAAGGGCAAATCGAGGGATCGCAAGTCCAGAATTTCCACCTCTGCTCCCAAGGCTTCCACCCGGCTGGCAACATCCGCCAAAGCCATCTGGCTATAGGAACCTGGTCTTAAACTTCCAGCAAGGCCAACAATCTTAACCATAGATCCAGTGCTTCATAAATGGTATGACTTTATTGTAACCAAAGTGAAGTCATTATGAGTATGTCTTAAGAAGTAAAATCACGTAATAGTTTGGGAGCATGTTAACAAAGCAATTTCTAGTGGTATGAATTGTTCGTTAAAGTCCTTCCCTAAACCTGCGACCAGCTTGCAGTCAGTCTGTCTCACCGATCAAAACACATTGAGTCAGTAAGGCTAAATCCAAATCTGCCAATTCAGGAATGAGACTACCCTCAACCATCCCCGGAACGTGGTACTTAGTAGTTGTTAACAATCACTCACCCCAACTCCGATCAATGACGGTCACTGACGATAAAACAATTGTTCGAGATTATTTCAATGCTACTGGCTTCGATCGCTGGCGCAGAATTTATGGCGATGGCGAAGTGAATAAAGTCCAACTCGATATCCGCACGGGCCACCAGCAAACTGTGGACACCCTGCTGGGCTGGCTGCAAGAGGATGGCAATCTAGCAGGACTGACGATTTGCGATGCAGGCTGTGGAGTGGGTAGCCTCAGTATTCCTCTGGCTGAAGCAGGGGCGATCGTCTTTGCCAGTGATATTTCCGAGAAGATGGTTGAGGAAGCCAAAACCCGCGCCGAAGCAAGTCTGGGCAATAGTCAAAACCCCACCTTTGCCGTTCAGGATCTGGAAAGCTTGTCAGGTCGCTATCACACGGTTGTTTGTTTGGATGTGCTGATTCACTATCCCCAGGACAAAGCCGCCGACATGATTCGTCATCTCAGCGACCTGGCCGAATCCCGCCTGATCCTCAGCTTTGCACCCAAAACCCTCTGCTACAGTCTGCTGAAAAAGGTTGGCGAATTCTTCCCCGGTCCCAGCAAAACCACCCGCGCCTACCTGCATAGCGAAGCCGAAATTGTCAAAATTCTGGAAGCACTGGGCTGGAGCATTCAACGTCGCGCCATGACCAAAACCCGCTTCTACTTCTCCCGTATGTTGGAAGCCACGAAGGAGACTTAAGTTTTAAGTTTTGAGGGATGAGTTTTGAATTAAGTTTGAGAGCAAGAAACAACTTAAAACTCAAAACTTAAACCAAGTCCAGCTAGAGAACAGGAGTTTTCCCATAAGAGAAACTACGGTTCTGGACTTGGACAAGGTTTAAAACTTAGAACTTAAATCTTCTATGTTCAACTTCTTCCTTGCCAGTGGTGCCATTCTCGGTGGATTATCTGTAGCGGCGGGAGCATTTGCTACTCATTCATTACGGGGGCAAATCAGCGATCGTGCGCTGGAGATCTTTGACACGGGAGCGCGGTATCAGATGTATCATGCCCTGGCGCTCCTGGCTGTGGCTTTACTGATCGCCCGCACGGAACTACCACCGCCAATGTTACTAGCCGCAGGGTATGCCTTCATTGCCGGAACCTTGATTTTCTCCGGCAGCCTCTATGCCCTCAGCCTCAGCGGCATCAAAATTCTGGGAGCCGTTGCCCCGATCGGAGGGGCTGCCCTGATTGCTGGATGGATCTGTTTGGCGATCGCGGCGGTAGGGAAATCCGTATCTTCGGGTTAGGCGAGATCCCTGTCTAAAATTAAAAACAGCAAACAAGTAGTGACCCTGACATTTGCAGGATGGGTTAGCCGCGCATAATCCATGCTGTCCAGAGAGTTGATGCATTAGTGCTAACTAACGCATCCTACATTTACTTGCGTTTTGGTTTGGTAATCCAAAATCCAAAATCCAAAATCCAAAATCCTCACACCTTTCTAGACCTCCTGGAGTAACCTTACATGACTACTGTTCTGGAAAAGGGCAATATCAGTATCCATACTGAGAATATTTTTCCAATTATTAAAAAGTGGCTCTATTCCGACCACGAAATTTTTCTCAGAGAACTGATATCCAATGCTGTAGATGCCATTCAGAAGCTGAAGATGGTGTCCCATTCGGGTGAGTATTCCGGCGATTTGGGAGAACCGGAAATTGTCATTACCCTGAACAAGGAAGCCAAAACCCTGGCGGTTTCTGATACCGGGATTGGCATGACGGCGGAGGAAGTGAAGAAGTATATTAATCAGGTCGCTTTTTCCAGCGCTGAAGAATTTGTGCAGAAGTACAAAGCCAACGCCGATCAGCAAATTATTGGTCACTTTGGCCTGGGCTTCTACTCCTCTTTCATGGTCGCTTCCAAAGTGGAGATTGATACCCTGTCCTATCAGCCCGGATCACAGGCGGTTCACTGGTCTTGTGATGGCACGACAGAGTTTGAACTGACCGATTCCTCCCGAACCCAGCGTGGCACGACCGTTACCCTGACACTGATGGATGAGGAAAAGGAATACCTGGAACCCTACCGGATCCGATCGCTGATCACCAAATACTGCGACTTCATGCCCTTCCCCATCAAGCTGGAGGTGATTGAACCCCCGAAGGCAGAGGGAGAAACCACGGAAGCTACTCCCGAAGTAAAGGCACCAGAGCAGGTCAACCGTCAGAAAGCCCCCTGGAAGGAAGCCCCCAGCAGTCTCAGCAAGGAAGACTACCTGGAGTTTTACCGCTACCTGTACCCATTCCAGGAAGATCCCTTGCTCTGGGTGCATCTGAATACGGACTATCCGTTTGTGGTGAATGGCATTCTTTACTTCCCCAAACTCAAACCTGATGTCGATGTCACCAAAGGGCAAATCAAACTCTTCTGCAATCAAGTCTTCGTCAGCGACAACTGTGAGGAGGTAATTCCCCGCTTCCTGATGCCCTTGCGCGGTGTGATCGACAGTGCCGACATTCCCCTGAACGTCTCCCGTAGCTTCCTGCAAAACGATCGCACCGTGCGCCGGATTGCCGACTACATTGCCAAGAAGGTGGGCGATCGTCTGAAAGAACTGTACCGGGACGATCGGGATCAATACGTTCGCTCCTGGCAAGACCTGGGCACCTTCGTCAAATTCGGCTCCCTGAACGACGACAAGTTCAAGAAGCAAGTTGAGGATATTGTCATTTATCGCACAACCTGGCAGGGGGCTGGGGATCAGGGAGCGGCGATCGGGGAAACCAGCGAAGCCCCTAAAGTCGAAGTGCAATCTGCAGAAGGCGATGTCTGGCAAGATGTCTCCTCCCCATCTCCCTCATCTTCTCCATCCTCCTCATCTTCCACCCCCACCTACACCACCCTCAAAGAATACCTGGAGCGCAACAAAGAGCGGCACGAAAATCGCGTCTTCTATTGCACCGATGAAGTGAGTCAGGCAACTTATGTGGAACTTCACAAACAGCAAGGCTTAGAAGTGCTGTTTATGGATTCCTTCATTGATACCCACTTCATCAGCTTCCTGGAGCGGGAGTACCCCAATATCAAGTTCTCAAGGGTAGATGCGGATCTGGATGACACGCTGATCGACAAGGATAAAGAAGCCGAAATTGTTGATCCAAAAACTAACAAGACCCGCAGTGAACTGATTAAAGAACTGTTCCAGCAAGCCTTGAACAAGCCCAAGGTGACGATCCGCACGGAATCCTTAAAATCCAGCGATCAACAGGGCAGTCCACCTGCGGTCGTCTTGTTGCCAGAACACCTGCGGCGGATTCGGGAAATGAGTGCGCTGCTACAACAACAAGCCGTTGAGTTCCCCGAAGAGCATATCCTGTTGGTCAACACCGCTCATCCCCTGATTCAAAACCTGGTCAGTATCAGCCAGGGCAGTATTATTCAGGGCAGCGGCCCGTCTCCTGCTGCTGAACTGGCCAATCTGATCTGCAATCACGTCTACGATCTGGCACTGATGGCCCAAAAAGGCTTTGATGCGGATGGCATGAAGACCTTTATCGATCGCTCCAATCAAGTGCTGACGCGCCTGACAGCGAATTAGGGTAGTTCTAAGTTTTGAGTTTTAAGTTTGGAGTTTGGAATGCACAAAAAATTCAAAACTTAAAATTCAAAACTTAAAACCCGCGCTCCACATAGATCATGTATGATGGGTGTTTGGATAAAAAGAGCGCGAAACTTTGGAGACTGCAATGGCTCGTAAATGTCAGCTAACTGGGAAAAAGGCGAATAATGCCTATGCCATCTCCCACTCACACCGCCGCACCAAGAAGCTGCAGGAAGTGAATCTGCAATGGAAGCGAGTCTGGTGGGAAGAAGGAAAGCGTTGGGTGCGCCTGCGCCTGTCAACGAAAGCAATCAAGACCCTGGAGAAAAAGAGCCTGGGCCAATTTGCGAAGGAAGCCGGAATTAACCTGAACCAGTTTTAATTTAGTCAGGATGCGGTTCTCCCGAAACCAGGGGGGAGGCAACCAATCCCAATCATAATTCAGCCATGTTATGGGGCATACAGTTTACTGTGTGTCCCTATTTTGATTGAATCGCCAGGGTGCCGCCCCATCAGAAATTCTTACACTAAGATAGAAAGCGGGTTGATTGATTCTTTAAATCAAGTGGGTATCATGGCTGCGTCGAGTCGTCTAAGTCCCCATCTCAGATGCAGTCATCTAAACCAAGTCCAGCTAGAGAACTGGGGTTTCCCTATCAAAGAAACTCCGGTGCTGAACTTGGACAAGGTCTATAATCTTACTCCTAGCCAATTCTGCATTGTCCGTCGATTTGCGGAGTTTTCATTCCCCGTTGCGTCTGTTCTAACTCGTAACTTCCCTGTTGATACCTGGCCCGTTAAGTTGATATCACAAAGAGGAACCTGCAACATACACTCCCCCACCCCTCCCCCTCGCCCTAATCCCAATCCTCTTTATCTACCGTTCACTCCAAAAAAACAGCCATGTCAGACCGCAAA
>JBBIQC010000031.1:2378-17222 GCA_037442585.1 Oscillatoriales cyanobacterium bin_317 | reverse complement strand
CATTTCCCAGCCACCTGAAACCCTCTCCCGGATCATGGGGGCCTGGAATGCCCCGTACCAGATGCCAGCGGTACATACCATCGGAGGCTCTGCGGAGGCGGACTTCTGTTTCATAGGAAGTCACGGTAGCGATCGCGGTTTCCCAGGCGGCGATCGCGGGGGCCACATCGTCGGCATGGGCGGCAGCAACCCAAGCGCTGGCGATCGAGGGTTCCAGGGGCATTCCAGTGTAATCCACCCAGTACTGGTTGCAGTAAGTCAACTCACCGTCACTGTTTGCCATCCACACCAGTTGCGGGGTTAGCTCGGTGAGAATCCGGTAGCGTTCTTCGCTTTCCCGTAATGCAGCTTCCGCCTGCTTCCGTTCGGTAATCTCCACGCAGGAGCCAATGTAGCCCAGAAACTCGCCTTCCAGAGTGAACCGGGGAGTACCAATGTCTAAAACCCAGCGATAAACTCCATTGAAGCACCGGAGTCGGTAATCTCTTTTGAAGGGTTGACGGCTATCAAAAGCCCTAACGTAAGTCTCTAAGCAGCGTTGCAGATCGTCCGGATGAACGCCTTCAGTCCAACCGTTGCCCATTTCTTGCTCCAGGGTACGGCCTGTAAAGTCAAGCCAGGATTGGTTGAAGTAGTTACACAATTGGTCTGTGCCTGCCATCCAAACCATGACTGGGGCTGCATCACTGAGATGACGAAACCGGATCTCGCTTTCCTGTAACGCGGCTTCTAATCGTTGGCACCGTTCCTCACTCTGCTGTAATGCGTCCATTAGTTGGCGATTAAGATCATCCCCGAACCCATGAGCATGGCGGGCTGACTTTCTTCCAATGGCAAACCCATTCCCCGTTAGTAAGGATTTATTGTTGGTAGCCACGATGTTGTCCTTATGAGTATCTGTCACGTCAAATCCGAATCTTCCCAAGTAAGTAATTGGCTGTAGCCTTTTAGGATTGATTGTGATTAAAGCTGAACGATTAAGTTAAACCTTGTCCAAGTCCAGAACCGGAGTTTCTCTGATCGGAAAACGACCATTCTCTAGCTGGACTTGGTTTAAGTCGCTTTAAATCCATTTAAATCTATCTCTTAGAGTTAAATATTTTGATCATGCAGCCCCGAAGGAAGAAATGCGGTCTACCTAAAGAAGGAAATGTGAGACTTTACTGTTGATTTATTTCTTGAAAGCAAAAAATGGTAGCGATCGTCCCTCAAAACCTCCGTACTGCACCTCTACGCCAACAGTGTGAAAGCCTCGCCCCGTGAGCCAAGCAAACATTCGTCGCATCATCAGCCGCGAAGAAGGTGGTCTGGCTAATCTAATGAGCCAGTACACTTAAAACTTAGAACTTAGAACTTAAAACTTTCCTCCCATCCCTCCCGAATCTCTATCCCCCGGTTGGCCATTGCCTGTGCAAATAACTCCGTGGGGAGGGCTTGCTCGACGGACCAGACTCCAGGTTGTGTGAGTTCGCCAGAAAGGATGAATTGGGCAATTAGTCCGGCTCCTAAGCCTGTAGCCAGGGCCGCACTGGGGTAGGTAAAGGTGGCCCAGTAGTGAGTGGGCTTGCCATCTTTTTGGCCTGTGAGGTTGGCTTGTAGGGCTACGCCAGTACCACTGAAGCGATCGGTTACTGAGGTCATGGCGCGGCTAACGGTAGACAGGAATTGAATCACCTGGGCGTGTTGGAGCATCGGGGCTGGCAAGCCGTTAGCCATCATCCAGGTGAGGTGATTATACAGATCGGGAATGGTGCCGAATTTGACGGTAACGGTCTGCACTGGAAA
Source organism: Oscillatoriales cyanobacterium bin_317 (assembly GCA_037442585.1). Classification (GTDB taxonomy): domain Bacteria; phylum Cyanobacteriota; class Cyanobacteriia; order Leptolyngbyales; family Leptolyngbyaceae; genus Leptodesmis. The sequence continues at coordinate 15,437 of JBBIQC010000031.1, read as the reverse complement.
ACTCTCAACCAGGGTGAAAGACTCCGGCATGTCGAACCAGTACACTCCGGTTTTGCCAAACGGTGCTGGAAACTGAGTCACTTTCCGATCGGTGTAAGGCTTCACGGTTTGCCATTGCCCATTTACCCAAACTGGAAATGGATGTTGAATCGTCAGAAAGGTGGTCTGGAGGACGGCTGGGCCGGCTCCCCCGGAACCGCCCACGGCATAGCTGAGATGAATCTCCTGCACCTGATCCAGTTGCTCGACCCCCTGCCGCGCCAGACTATTGGAAATACCAGGGAAGACTCCTGTGTTGATCAGGGCAGTTACCCCAGCCTGTTGAGCCGCTTCCCGAGATTGCAAAGCGGTTTTTGTAAAGGCCCGATCGTCACTGACATCAATGTAATTTACCCGGTGTTCAATGCAGGTTTTCAAAACACTGGCATCCCGGTAACGGAAAGGGCCAGCACAATGAATTACCAGATCATGAGCAGCGATCGCCTGACGTAATCCTTCCTGATCGGCCAGATCGAGAGCAAGGAACTGGACGCGATCGTCAGGATAATTCTGCAATTCCTGCCCCGAAGCCGCCGTTCTGCCCGTGATCGTAATTGCAGTTTCAGTATGGGTCAGTAAATCTGCTACAACTCCCTGACCAACGTGTCCCCGTCCGCCTAATACCAGTACTCGTTTTGTCAACTGATCAATTTCCACGAACCAATTAACCCATCATCCTAAAACACTTTAAAGACAGATTCGACGGTGGATTTGAGCGAATCTCCGGCTTCCTTGAGAGTTTGGGCGATCGGGCGTTGGGTGTGGAGGAAAACACGAGCACAATTGCGTCCCGGCATTCCTGAAATAGAGCCACCGGGATGAGTACCGGCTCCAGTCAGGAATAAGCCTGCGATCGGCGTTTTGTAGTTGGCCAGTTCGGGTAAGGGCCGGAAAAAGACCATTTGTTCCAGGGTCATGTCGATGTGGTAGTAGTTGCCTTTGATGGCACCCAACCGTTCGCCCAGTTCTGCTGGAGTTTCTACGCGACGGGCAATGATCGAATTTTTCACGTTGGGGGCGTACTCGGCTAATTTGTCGATCACGCGATCGGCCACCTGATTTTTCAGTTCATCCGTCCATCCCGTGCCATATAGACCTGTTCCTTCTTTCCCTTCAATTTGATAGGGCGCGAAGAACTCAATCCATAGGGTATGTTTGCCTTCCGGTGCCATTGAGGGATCGAGCATGGTCGGCACAACCACATACATGGATGGATCGCTATCGGGAATGCGGCCAATACTGGGTTCTGAGTGGGCTAATTCCACCTGTTTTATGGAGTCAGCAATTAACACAGACCCAATCAAGTACTCATCCCGGTGATTAAAACGCTCAAATCGGGGTGCTTCTGATAAAGCACAATCGAAGTATTCATGCAAAGAATCTTCGGCACTGGTCAGTATTGTCCGGAGTAAATCCAGAGCTTTGTAGGGAGAACCCACGACAGAAAACAAGTCTTTCAATTTGGGAAATTCATAGTTGCCAATAATATCCACAACGGATTTCGGGGGTGTATTGAAAACGGGAATGATACCTTTCAGCAACCGTTGCCAGAAATCAACAAACTCCCGGTATTTCTCAGCATCACGGGTGTTGTAACGGGCAATTTCGGCACAGGTTTTTTCCACTGATTTATGAGCCAGGAAGTACTTACCATCAGGATGCGGACAGAACACAACCGGATCACAGGGCAAGTATTCCAGCCCATATTTTGTCAATTCTCCAGCAATAGCACAATGTTTCCATTGCCCATGCTCCCTCAACTTCATTAACTGTAGAAGTTAAGGGGTTTATACTTTGATTAACCTCTATCCAGGGTATCAAGATTATTTTGCTGCCCGAAGTAGACTATATCTAACCGTATTATCGATAGGTTGATAAATGGAAATAAACCTTGTCCAAGTCCAGAACCGTAGTTTCTCTGATCGGAAAACGACCGTTCTCTAGCTGGACTTGGTTTAAAATGCTGACTACTTCAACAACGTTGATTTGGAATGTCACAGACATAGATAATGTATCTTCTATTGTGAATTCCACCGTTAGTGCAGTAGTCAGCATTTTTACTGTGCCCACCTTCTGACATCCCTGTGAGTGTAGTAATTCATACTCCTTTTTACTGCTGGCGATCCATCGGATGAGAGATGAAAGCACTAAGTTTCCTGTGGCACTTTTAGGGGTAGTTGTGTCTACAAGAAACTTGAAGAGGAGAGCAACACGATGGTTACGACCCTTGACGATACGAAGCGGATAGCGATCGCGGCTAAATTAGCCGACATGAAAGAGTTGCAAAACTTGCTGATTGCCAATGAGCAGCGGTTTATTTCTGAAGTGGTGGATGATGACATTCGCGATCGTTTCAGAGATATGCTCAACGATGACCAGAAGAATATGGGAATTTTGGATACCGTCATCGTTCAATACGGTGTGAAGTCGGAACCCAAAGAAACTGTCACTAAGATGGTGCAGGAAGCTCAAAAGCTGATGAGCGGTTCCGAATTAAGCCTGTTTGAAAAGGTGTCCAAGCATGAACTGCTGAAGCATCAGCAAACCATGTTTGGACTGTTGGTTCACAAAGCGGCTCAAGTGGTGGGTGCTGATGTGGAAGCCGCAATCACTCCGTTGAACACCGTTAACTTTGAAAACCGTGCCCACCAGGAACAACTCAAGGGTGTACTGGAAGTTCTGGGCGTGCGTGAACTGACGGGCAAGGAAGCTCAGCAAGGCATCTGGGCACGAGTTCAGGATGCAGTAGCGGCTGTGACTGGAGTTGCAGGCAGCGTGGTGAGCCGTACCGATGACGAAATGAATATTCAGGATGTCATCCGTATGGATCACCAAAAGGTTAACGTGCTGTTCATGCAAATTGAAGGCACCGATGATCCGCAAAAGATTCAAGAATACTTTGGCCAAATCTACAAAGATCTGACAGCTCACGCAGAAGCCGAAGAAGCAGTGGTTTATCCCGCTGTACGTCTCTTCTACGGTGAACCTGATACTCAGGAACTGTACGATGAGCAGGCTGAAATGAAGCAGCTTCTGGAATCCTTGAAGTCCATGAGTCCTGCTGCTTCTAAGTTCAAAGCTCAAATTAAGCAACTGAAAGACATCGTGATGGATCACGTTCGTCAAGAAGAAAGCACCATGTTCACTGCCATTCGCAATAACTGTAGCGATGAGCAAAAAGAACAACTGGCGACTCAATTCAAAACGGCTAAGAGCAAGATTCAAGACCGCATGGCCGCTGCTGCTCGCTAATCGCTAGTCGATCGTTCCCTGTTGCCCCTCTTTAGTAACTCTCTAAAGGGGGGTATTTCAGGGGGTATTTCATTTGAGCGTCGCCAGCCATGTTTCCGCAGCGGTGCAGCTATATTGGAGGGATTCACCGAGGATCGGAGTGGCGGGGAAGATGCCCGCTCACGGTACTGACTGCCCTGCGATCCACGCCTCAGCAGTGTCCACCGCCTCCTCAAGACCATAACCGACGAGCGAGTCGGATAGAAATATATTCTCGCGGCCCAGCGATCGCAGCATCCCCGTCCGCTCCAGTTGCCGCCGCACGGACGGTGCCACCCCCACCAGCATCAGCAGGCTCTCCTGGCTACGCAGAGCCTCGCCGTAGCGGCTGAGCACATCCAGAAAGGTGCTCCCCAGATCCGTCTCACCCCGCAACCTCAGGATCACCACGGCGTGGCGCGAGTTCTCCGTCACCTTGGGTAGCTGCTCGTTAAACACTGGTGCTGCCGCAAAGAACAGACTGCCATAGGGCACCAGAATTGTCACCTGCCCACCGGGCACCTCTTTAGGTGGCTCGACTTCGAGCGGGTACTGCCCCGGCTCCATGCGCCAGGCAACCACCTGCACCCGGTTTGACTGCTGAATAACGTACAATAGCACCGCCAGACCAACGCCGATCAGCACCGCGTATTGCAGCGGCATCAGCAAGCAGGCAATAAACGTGAGCAGCATCACGATCTGCTGTGTCAAACCAGTCTTCCAGACGCTGGTCATCTGGCTGAGTTTAAATGTGCGGCAGCCGATGACAATCAGGAGTCCAGCCAGAGCAGGCATGGAGATCGCTCCCACCAGTCGTCCGAAGAACACAATGCTGAGGGCAATCACGATGCCAGCAAAGATATTAGCCAGACGCGATCGAGCGCCAGACGCGATCACCAGCGACGTCGCTGACATCGAGGAAGCGACTGGCATCCCCTGAAACAGTCCGGCGACGATCCCTGCCACCCCCTGTCCAACGAAGTCGCCCGACGCATCGGGAGTGCTACCGTCGGGGTTGGGAACAGAGGCGCTAATGCCCGCACCCTGCACCAGCCCTACGAAGGCCAGCGAGAAGGCGGGGATGATCAGGGCAGGCACAAAGGAAAGGGACGGCAGCATGGGAGTCGGCAGCGAGTTTGGAATGTCTGCCACATGTCGGGCTAGAGCCACACCATCCGCGCCAGCCAGGGGCACGATCAGCGAGGCGAAGAAGATCGCAACCACCATACCTAAAGCATTGAGCCGGGTCCGCTCCAGGGTCAGAATCAGGATAAGCGTCAGGACACCGATTGCCAGGGTCGGTCGGTGCATCTGGTCGAGATGGCGGAGCAGATCGAAGGTTCTGACCACGCGGTTGGGTCCCGCGCTCTGGTAGCCGGTGAAGTTGTCGAGTTGCCCCAGGATGATCAGCAGGGCCACGGCGTTGATGAAGCCGACCATGACCGAGTTCGGGACGAACCGAACCAGCCTGCCGAGCTTGAACAGTCCCGCTGCCAGCATGATCACTCCAGTAAGCACCGCCAGGGTGAACAGTGGGATGTTGGGGTTGGCTGCCTGCGTCACCTCGGGCACGCTGGCGATGATCAGCGCCATTGCACTGGTCGCCTGAACGGAGATGAAGACCGAGCTGGTGAAGAAGGCACCGATGAATACCCCAGTCATGTAGCTATATAGCCCGTAGACCGGGTTGACCAGGGCGAGCAAGCCAGTGGCCAGCCCATCAGGAATGCTCTGGATACCCAGCACCAGTCCAGCACTGAGATCTTCGGGGATTGTGGTGGGATTGAAGAATTGTCGGCGTAGAATAGGGAGCTTCATAGTGATGGCGCGAGTAGCTTGAACAAACTCTAAGAATTGGGCATTAGTTGAGTGCGGCAGTTCTGCGACCAATTTCCCCAGCGACTGCCATCAAAATTACCAGCATCAGTAGCGAACCGACCAGAATCATCGTTAAAACTTTTGGATCATCACCAAAATTACTGGTTGCAACCACCATCGCGGCTGCAACATTGCGCTGTGCCGTACCCAATGCTGATACTCGTTTGACTTCCGGAGATCGCCCTCCCAGCCCATAGCCAATCCCCAAAGAGGCTCCAATCAGGATCAGGGCGGCTAAAATCGCTCCACTGCCGATCGCACCCAGCACACTTTGAATATTCAGGATGAGCATCAGCACAAACACCATCAGCAAACTGGTGCTGGATGCCTGGGCCATGTGAGGCTGTAGTGAATTTGCCATAGACTCATAGCGGGCGTAAATGAATAAGCCGATCGCGAGTGGAATCAGCATCAGGATAATCAGCGATCGGGCAATCTCCAGCGGATTCACCTGCACCCCTGGCAACAACAACGGTATCACGATCGGCATATAAAAGACCGTCACCACCATGAGTAACACCATCAACCCCACACTCAGGGGCACATTCCCTTTCGCCACCTGAGCCAGTTTCGGCAGAAAGGGCGCACCAGCGGCAGTTGCCAGTAAAATCAGACCGATCGCCAGGGACGGATCAAGCGGAATCACCGTCTTCAGCAGAAAGGCGATCAGCGGCACGAGGACAAAGTTGGCCAGCAAAACCCGCATGACGAAACCTGTATTTCGCAACGGATTGAGAATTTGTTGCAGGGTCAGACTCAGCCCCAGCGACAACATACTGCTGACGACAAAGACCAGCGTGCTGAGATCGGCAAGGACTTGAATCGCGTCTTTCATGGTGGAGTTTTAGCATTCTACGATTGGGTCAGGGCGATCGTCCTTAGAATGGATGCAGATGGGAAACGGGGAAGGACGATGCAATTGCTCGAAGAGTTATCTCAACACTGGCAACTGGAAGATCCGGAAGAACGGCGGCTAATCTCGAATGTAACCTGGGCGCAGTACGAGGGGCTGTTAGCCCGATTGGGGGATAGCCTGGCCTATCGAGTGAACTATCTGGATGGAGTCTTAGAAATTGTGGCACCGAGTCGGCGACATGAAACGGGAAAAACACGCATTGGCACCTTACTGGAAATTTATTTTCTGGAAACCGATGTGGAGTATTTCCCGATGGGTTCCACCACATTTCGCAAAGCGGCAAATCAGGTAGGGATAGAACCGGATGAAAGCTACTGCCTGGGTACAGAGAAGGAGTTTCCTGACCTGGTGATTGAAGTCATTGTCACCAGTGGCGGCAGCGATCGCCTGGAACGGTTTCGCCGCTTAGGAGTCCAGGAGGTGTGGTTCTGGCAAGCCGATCGCTTCCTGATTTACCGTCTGCGCGATGATACCGCAACCGAGTTTAGTCAAACCTTTGGCTATGAATTGATCCATCAAAGTGAACTCCTTCCTGATTTAGATGTGAACTTATTGAGTGAGTGTGTGCAGAATCCCAACCCGTTAGCGGCAGCCAAAGCCTTTCGTCAGGGCATAGCACCCGCAACACGAAACCAGGATTCCGCAACGGATTGAGAATTTGTTGCAGGGTCAGACTCAGCCCCAGCGACAACATACTACTGACGACAAATACCACAGTGCTGAGGTTGGCAAGGACTTGGATCGCATCTTTCATGGCGGAGTGTCAGAATAATTAGATCACTTTTTCAATGTCGGGAAGCGACCAGGTGCGATCGAAGTAGGGTTCCGTTGGCGCATAAAACCGGAAGTAGGCAAACCAGCCGCGTCCCGGTATTGTCGGCACCCAATTCTTTTCCTTGCCTGCTGGGGCAGTAGGACCAAAATACAGATCTACGGAAGCATCGCTGTTCTGGATCAAATCCCCAAGGGAATCAACCCCGGCAATATTGTGGGGGTTGTCAATAAAGCAACGGGTCTCCGTGTCGTAAAGCGTGATCGACCAGAACTGTTTGACAGGTACATTGGGCGGAACGTGCAGGGTATAACTGTTACTACCCTGGAGCCAGTGACCTTCCTTATCCTTCTGAATGCCAAGATACTGCTGCCCCTGGCCAGGGGTTTTGGTGGTCATGCCCTCGGTCAGGGTAACGGCTTCATAGAACCAGGCGGTGCGTTCATCCAGGGCGGTGTGGTGTTCCGTCTCCTGATTGGCTTCCAGCAGGACAGCGTTTTTCCACTGTGTACCGGGCCAGATGTGAGCTTCCGGCTGACGCTTGGCGTAGCTGAGGCAGCGGGCCATTGCTTCCCCGACCACTGCCCCCTGCTCCAGAATCTGCTGCTGTCGGGCATCAGGCTGGAACGGCTTGCCCTTTTCGATGCCCAGCGGCTTGAGCATCGCGACCATCATGCGATCGCGCTCATGTACCGGCTCTTCGTTCAGCATCTTAGCCAGCAGTCGCCAGTAGTCCATGCTGCTAGCGGGCCAACCACTCCAGGGTTTGCCTGCCGCCGGGATAATCTGCGTTTTGCGGGGGTTATCCTGTTGGGCAAAGGGGTACACCTGATAACTGGCCGTCAGAGCTTGAGCTTCCTGGGAGTCGGTGGTCAACACTCGGAAACCATGCAGAATATTGTTCGTCGGCGACTGCACAATTTGATAGTTTTCGACATCCGGCGGCATGTCCTGATCTGGTCCAATCACTAGATACTGACCACCTGCACCTCGATCGGGGCCGGTCAGCCCCATATCGGTAATCGGACGCTGCCAGAAATCCAGAATACCGCCAGCGGTCTTCCCCTGCGGATAATCAAACACTAAGGGCCCCGTTCGTTGCAGGTTCACGAAACCCACTAAATAAGGCGTAGTGTCATTAGCAGTGAGCAGTCCGAGTTTATCTTGGAAGTTGGCGGTCAGCACGAGATCGCCATCCTGCATGCCAAACACCGTTTCGTAGGCGTGTTGCCACTGGGCAAAGCTGACCAGGGGAATCGCCCAGAGATAGGTCTGCACCGCCCGTTGGAAGTCGAGTTCGTCATAGAGTTTGAGGAGACTCTCATCCGTTGGATATCCCCCCTCGAACTCTAACGACCCAATGCGAGAGGCGATCGCGCCAGTTGTCGGTAAAGTTTGTGCTGCTGTCATGTCATCTTGCATCGGGTTCTCCTAGAAGAGTCAAAGATTCACCTACCTGATTTGGTCGGGAGCTTTACGGGACAACGGGCTGCGCTACCGGAAGCGTCCACGAACCGTCGAGAATCTCCTGCCTCGGTTGATAAAACCGCACAGCGTAGTTCCAGCCAGCCGTAATGGGCAGATTGTTAATCGCGTCCGGCCCGCCACCAAAGTTGATCGTGATGCTCCCGTCTGGGTTCTTCCTGGCAGTCACATTGTTGTAAGAGTTCGCGTTCTGGTCGTTGGGCTCCATAAAGCCCTCTTTGTTGTAGACGGTAATCGACCAGAAACCGTCTACAGGGACATCCCTCACGGTCAAGGAATGGGGTGTGGTGCCGTCATTCTGACGGGGGGTTACAGTGTCGTAGGAGGCGGCTTCATCGGGATTGCCGCCCCAGCCATAGGCTGTACCTAACAGGTGTCTGATCGGGTTAAGCTTTGCCTTATCCCCAAACATCCCTTTGGCATTGCCGATAGATGCTGCCAGTACGTTGATAGCGTCTCGGATCGGTTTAAGGGACGCTTCATCCCAGTCGGGAACCTCGAACACTCCAGCAGCGTTTTGCCTGATTTGAATCTGATCTTGCAGGGCATTCGCCGCCTTGATATCTTCAGCATCGTTGGCATCCATAAACGTGCGGAAAACAACAAAGACGTAGCGAGTTCCGACTTGCGCTTGAGTGAAGGTGAACTCTCCTGAACCATGTTCAACGGGCAGCATCGAGTGGTCTTGATTGATCACCAGCATCGACTGGAAGCGGCCTTGAGGATCGGGCTTCACGATCGTGATGGGTTCGGTCAGATCGAACACGCCAACCGAATACAGGGTGTCGCGATTCATGCGGATCACATCTTGCCGATCCAGCGGAACTGGTTGGCGGATGTGGAGAAGTTGACCAAAGGCACCCTGAGCAACGTAGCGTTTGAAGGTCAGGTCGGTTTCGGCACGGACGAAGTTATCGACGGTAACAATTTGCTTTTCTGTCATGATGTTGATTCTCCTTTTATTGAATGCGCTGTATCGGTGGTTGCTTCCAGGTGCCGTTGAGGACTTCGGGTTTGGGTAAGTAAATCCGCATCATGAGGTAGAAGGGAGCATTCGGGGTTGGTAGCCAATTCGATTCCCGATCGCCTCCGGGTGAGTCTTTTTGAAAATAGAGGGTGAGGGAGCCATCCTCACCAAACTTGAAGGTTTCCAGCATCGTGGAGTTCAGCACATACCGTTGGAGCGGATTGCGGATGAGGAACTGGGTCTTGCCGTCATACAGGGTGATCGACCAGAAGGCATTGCTGGGTGGCAGTTGATTGTTCTCAAAGCGCAGGGTGTAACGATCCTGGGAGGCATCGAGTTTGTTGCCGTCGGCATCGACATAGTAGGGCAGATAGCTGGCTTCGTCACGGGAATTGCCAAAGATACCCAACTTCGCCGCCGTGAAGCGATACAGGTAGTTGTTTTGGAGAAACTCGCGGGTGCCAAAAATATCGCCACTGGTGAGTTCTCCCGCGTTGACGCGCTGCATGATACCCGCAAAGTCTTGCTGCCAGACATCGGCAATGCCATCGGCGATCGCCTGCTGAATTTCTGGGGCAAACAAGCCGATATCAAAGGGCTGACCCGCACCAATGCCCAGTCCGGCAAAGCGGGACATCAACTCAATTTCCGAGGGATGGGTAGGCGCAAATTACAGCAGAAAGTTCAGATAACTGAACAGGGCGGGTGTCTCGCTCATGTCCTCTACAGGTTGGGGCCAGGCGATCGCAGGTGCTGCGGGAGGGGCGGGTTTGCCCACAAACTGCGACAGGGGTTGCGCCTGGATGCCAGCCTGAATGGATTGCACCTGATCCAGGTCAGAGGCATTAAACAACTGGACGCGGAACAGGCAATAAAACAATTCAGTTTCACAGGGAATGACCGCCCGGATGCCCTGGGGTTGTTCACCTTGCCAACCTGGTCCCACAATTAAAAAGTTGCCACCCTCGTTACCAAAAACTCGTGTCCCCAAGTAAGCAAAGTTGTGGGTATAGAGATCAATCAGTTGCCCGGTGTAGTACCGCCCGGTTTCGATTTTGGGCATGGTGACGACGATCGGTTCCGCCCGCAGATCGCCCCAGAGATAGGAATAGGGCGTGTCGGTGTTCGGCGTGACAAATTGCGTGTCATCCGGGGTAGCAACCCCCGTGGCATGACCAATCTGGTTGATCGGCGCTTTGAATTCTGAAGAACTGGAGTCGATCGCCTGTTTGTACAGCGTTTTGTAACTTTCCACCAACGGAAACCCATATGTATAGGCTTCTCGCGCAATGCTGCGGGCTTCGGCAGGGGTAATACGTGTTGCAGTTTCCATCAGTTAACACTCCTTAGAGGGGCATATTTCTTCAGTTGCAGGTGCCTCGTCCCCATTGTTGGTCATAGCCAACAGACACCTGATCTCCGGGCTGGGCTGGGCGCCTCGCAAGATGAATGAGGGTAACACTGGCGGCATTATTCACCGAACCCCGCCAGACCGCCTGCCCTTTACTGTTCAGTCGGTCAAAGCTGAGAAAGGTTTCGGCGATTTGCTGTCCGGTGGAGCGACGACGCAATACAATGCGAGAAAATCCGGCTTCGCGGGTAAAAAATACGGTGTAGTTAATATCATTCGCAAGAATTGAGCCGTTGCAAGTCATTTGTAAACTGTCTTGATTCGGCTCCTGGGCTACTAAGTCAGCGATTGTTGTTGGGACGAATGAATCCGCGATCGCTGAGTCGTTTCCCATCAGAAACAGTGTTCCCAAGGTGAATGCAAAGGTCAGGCTAAAAAGAATGCAGTGCATGATGATCCTTAAAAGTAAATCGAAGGACTGCTGTGAAAGTATCAAGCGAATGCAGGATATGTTCTAGAAATGATGATTTACGGCATCAACTTTTTTTGCGATCGCGCCTTTAAAGCTTGACCTGAAAATCTATGAAACTGATAGGAAGCAAGAAAGAGGATAACACCAACACCCCAAACCCTAAACTCAACCTGCGAATTTTCTTTTAACTTCCTTAAAGTTTAGCCCGATCATATATTCTCACAGGAGAATAGCCTGAATCAGGCGGTTCCTGGGTAAGTCTGACACTTAACAAATCGTTAGGTGGCCTATCCAATTCCCGGTTCTGTGAAGGAGTAATCAGTTGAAGAAAATACAACAGTACCTGAAACTAGCAACAGCGATACTGTCCATCGTCGTTTCATTTGCACCGATTCAGTCCGCGATCGCCTGCACTCGTGCAATGTATATCGGCCCTAACGGCGCGGTGATTACCACGCGCTCTAATGACTGGCTCGGATCACAACATTCACATCTCTGGATTTACCCGCGCGGCTTGAAGCGAGACGGCGGGGGAGCACCGGGGGCAATCACATGGACATCGAAGTATGGCAGTGTCACGACAGCCGGATGGGACATCGGTACGATTGATGGGATGAATGAGAAGGGTTTTGTCGCCAATGCCCTGTATCTGGCGGAGTCGGACTACGGTAAGCCAACTGCCGGCGATCGCCGCAAACCTCTGTCGTTGACCGCATGGGCGCAATACGCGCTTGACAACTTCGCTACCGTCGCTGAAGCCGTGGAAGCACTGCGAAAGGAGCCATTCTACATTGTCCCGCTTTCACTCCCCGGCGGACTTGCGGGAGTCGCCCATCTCTCCATTTCTGATCCCAGCGGCGATTCGGCAATTTTTGAGTATGTGGGTGGAAAGCTCACCATCCATCACGGCAAACAATACAAGGTGATGACCAATTCACCCCCCTTTGATCAACAAATCGCCCTCAATGCTTATTGGGAAACCATTGGTGGTCAAACAATGCTGCCCGGCACCAACCGTGCATCGGATCGATTCGTGCGTGCCAGTTACTACATCGAGACTGTCAAGAAGCCCGATGACCCGAATGAAGCACTGGCGACTGCGATGAGCGTCATCCGCAGTGTATCGGTGCCCGTTGGGATCACAACGCCGGGACAGCCAAACATCGCCGCAACCCAGTGGCGAACCATGGCAGACCAAAAGAACAAGGTGTACTACTTTGAGTCAGCATTCAGTCCCTATTTATTGTGGGTTGATCTGAAAAAACTTGACTTTTCCGAGGCCGCACCCGTCAAGAAACTGACTTTGACGGACAACTCTGCTCTCCTGGTGGATGGAAAGTTCATTTCTGGTGAAGTCAGCCAGTATTTCAAGCCAACGCAACCGTTCAAGTTTGCTGGCGGAAGTCGGTAGAACTCCGCTCCTGCAAATTCCAGAGTCGGGCGGTAACGTTCAAGACAAAGGCAGGGGTAATGAGATGGCGAGATGATGGGAAATTCGCGTCATCTCATCGTCTCACCATCCTCCCCTCTCAGGCACTCCCATCTACCGAGTGTTGGCCGGCTCAGGGATGCTCCTCCAGGGATTGTTGCGGCTCAGGCAGTTCCCCGGATGCTGAATGGTGAGAGGAGAGTACGCGCACGTACAGGATTAACCCCAGTCCGGCAATCACCGCCGCGATCGCCAACCCCAGATTCAAAATTGCCCCACTCCCATCCCAATCCACGGTAATGCCCGTAAAGTTTACCGCCAGAATGACAATCACGACACTCATCAGAATCACTTTTAACTCATCAAAGTCTTCGATTTTGAGCCAGCGGGGAAGACGCAGCGAACTATCGATAAACAGATGGTAAAGACCCAGTGCAATAATATACAGGGCCACTCCCAGAAACAATAAATCAATTAACT
>JBBIQC010000031.1:0-2368 GCA_037442585.1 Oscillatoriales cyanobacterium bin_317 | reverse complement strand
GTGATATTCTTGACGGCCTCGCTGGTAAAGTTACGGGCACTGATTAACTCGATCATCAGATGGATTAATACCACTACGCCATAGACCATGATCGCAACCGCTCCCACCAGAGCGGCGATGACTGCCAGATTGACCAGATAACGACTACTGAGTAACAGACGATTCATAGACGATTCATTCCGATAGGCGGGTGAGTATTTAGCCTTGTAGCACTGCTTCAATCGATCGTCGCAGAGAACGCTGAGTTTCAGGCCCATATCCAAAACGAACCACCAGATCCGGTCTGAGATCACCAATGCCAAGATAAGTCGCGAACTGTGGACGTAAGGCTGAAACCTCAACGGGCTGGTTCAAAAATGCATTTTTGATGCCCAGTGCAGTTGCTTGTAAGGCAAAACGCTCATAACATCGTCCTGTTTCAACCCAATGTTTCTTATCATTACGCTCAGACACAAATACAGCAATGCCTGCAGAACTACGAATGTGCTTAGCATATTTATCATTTTCACTCTTGGCTGTAAAAAATAAATTCAATAACTTCATCCCCAGCCAACGAGGAACAATGGGATTTCCCGATGAACCCGCAAATAATCCATCCCTTTTGTTCACTACTTCGTCATAGCTAAATCTAATCCAAGATTTAAGCTCTTCAACAAACGCGGGATCATTCATCTGCACTGTATTCCCCTGAATAACATAATCAAGGATGTTCTCAATTTGTTCTTTTGCAGTAATTAGCAATGCCCTAACACCATCCCCTTGCCCTGCTGATTCAAGGATCGCTAAATCAGCGTTACTTAATGGTCTGCCATCATACTCCACTCGACTACATTGCCTTTGAGGAATCGCGTCAAAAAGCTTAGAAGATATTGCTTTTGAGGGTTCTAAGATAACTTTTACCCTGTCATCGACAGCGGAATCGAAATGTACTTTTCCATGCCTGCCAAACGCCTGTGCCGCTTGAAGCAGATTTTCAGTTGCACAACCTAAACTCACAAACAGATGATGGTCATCGGGATCAACAGCAGGACATCTTCTTGTCCAATCTGGCGCAACCGAGATTGTCTGATCGTCGATCGCAAATTTCCAGCATTGAGTATTATGACTGGATGCCGCTAAGGTCGCGTAGCGTACCAATTCACGGTTGATTGCATCAGTAGCTGCATGATCTGGGGTATGTCGCCAAGTGTCACGGACTGCGGTGTTGTATCGGCTCTTAGCCCGATGAGCAGATCCTGTTGTATAGGCCATCGTTCCCCCCATCAATGCAGTCAGCCCTAAAACGATTTGTCTTCGAGTCGGCATCAGTACAACCTCATTACTCTGGGCAGTTGGGTAGAGGGTAGATTATTTGTCGGTCTAACAAAAGCTTCTTCAGAGATAGGAGGTGCTACGGCTGGGAAGGGATCCGCACAATCAGGCGAAACCCTAAATGACAGGTGGAGGTATCCACGGGTTCCGCCATCCGAGCCGGGGGGCGATAGCGACGGCAATAACTGGGAGCGCAGAGGAAGGAGCCGCCCTTGATCACTTTGCGGGGAATTTTGACATCCGGCATTTGCGGGTCGTAGCTGGCATTGCGATCGCCGCCACGGGGATTCACCATCGTGCCACAGCAGGAGTCTTTCTTAATCTGGTTGTGTTCCTGATACCAGTCCGTTGTCCACTCCCAGACATTGCCGATGATGTCGTACAGGCCATAGCCGTTAGCGGGAAATACACCCACAGGAGAAGTCCGTTCATAGCCATCGGTTTTTAGATTTTCCCAGGGGAACTCCCCCTGCCAGGTATTCGCCATCATTTTGCCTTTGGGATGGAGTTCATCGCCCCAGGCAAACTCGGCATTTTCCCGTCCCCCCCAGGCAGCAAACTCCCACTCCGCTTCGGTCGGGATTTCTTTACCAATCCATTTCGCGTAGGCTTCCACATCTTCATAGGTGACATGCACCACTGGATGGTTTTCGCGTCCCTTGATCGAACTGCCCGGTCCTTCTGGCCGTCGCCAGTTGGCACCGGGAATGTAGGCCCACCAGTTATAATGGTTGCCCTTATCAATCGGGCGATCGGGCTTCACAAAAACACAGGAAGACGGTTGCAACATTTCCGGCTGAGCACCGGGATAGTCCTCCGGATTGGCAAGACGTTCAGCAAAGGTGACATAGCCCATTGCTTTGACAAACTTCTGGAACTGGGCATTTGTGACCAGATATTTATCCATCCAGAAGCCATCCACTGTGACCGGATGGGCAGGAGCTTCTTCGCTGTAGTGATGATCCGATCCCATTGAAAACGTGCCGCCGGGAATCCAGACCATGTCTTTCGCAGGAGGGCGACTAGGAGGTTTGGGGGGTGAGGAGGTAGCTAGAGT
>JBBIQC010000030.1:0-17477 GCA_037442585.1 Oscillatoriales cyanobacterium bin_317 | reverse complement strand
ATGTTGAAGTTGTGGATTATCAGGGGCGATCTGATTGCCAATACTATAGATTGCGCTCGTTAACGAATCAGCACTTTGACCAGAGGTACGGTTTAATACCTTATCTACCAGTTGATGAAAGCCCAAATCGGTGGTGTTACCGATCGCCAGCTTGCCCCGTTCAAACAGCAATAGGCTGGTATTCCGATGCCCAAACATCAGCACAGCCAGTGTTTGTTGCTGGAACCACTCTGCCCCGTTCTGCATTACCCGTGCCATTGCCAAGCCACCTCCCTCTGGGCGACACTCAAAGGCTTCTAGCTTGACCTGGAGGCGTTCACCGCGAAAGCTGTAATTTTTGAGATGTTGTTTCAGGAGTTGCTGAAAGCGTGGGGCGTTCTGGTATTCACCGTAAGGTAATAGGGCAGAAATGGCGATAGAGAACTTTTGAGGCAAATTTACTTGTTGGAAAATCGCTCCTACGGCTGCCAGCACTTTATATAACGCCCGTTCGTATTTCACTTCATTCATCCGCACGACTGCCAGAAACTGACGCGCTAAATAACCAACCACCAGACAGTGTTGACCATCACCGCATTGCAGCCAAACATCATCTTCAGGTCGGGTGATACCAAGACTTCCTCTGGTTTTCAAGTGGGCATCAATTGAACTCAAGCTGAGTTCAATCACTTCAGGCTCCATAAGTAGCAATCGAGGTCTGCCATCCGCTAAGTGATAGATCACTTTACTGAGTGAGGAGCCTGGATCGAAAGTCAACGTGAGGTCAGACATCACGGGTTAATCAGTAAGGTTAACGCTTCCTCAACTTAGCGAGCACTGAATGAATGCCCATCATCCATGTGGATAGAAAAGAGAAACCCGGATTTTCTCACACACAGGGGTTCACAAATGACCACAGTTTCCCTCAATGGTTCGTCTCCATCCTCATTTGACCACCCAATCAAGGCGCTGAATTCCTAATAAGCCGAACTTGTTGACACTTAATGCCCTCAAATGTCCACAGGTTTCTCGCATCATTCCACCCATGACCCACATTCTTACAGCAGACTACAGTACCCGTTCAAAATCCAGGATGCAGAGCAAGCCATGTTGTAATGTATATTCATCTATTGGAATAAAATAATGGTGCTATTGCAACACCCGTGAGCTTTGTTTGTTGTAAAAGGCTATTGCCCGATGCAGAAATCAAAAAGATAACCGACTGGTCGATCACAAGTCAACGAAGGAACAGCAAAGCTAGAGAAGAATCTTCACCGTCTTCCTGATTGGCTGGAATGTCATCGCAGAAACGTCCCATCAAGTTCCATATCTCCCTCAACGCTGAGGAAAAAGAGCAGGTACGCTGTATGGCGGCAGAGCACAACCTGACGATGGCAGAATTATTTCGTGCCAAGACGTTAAAAAATCAGCTCCCCCGGCGCGTCACCCGAATTGCAGGTCTAACCTACTGGGAACTCACCAAAATTAGTGACAGCCTGAACCAAATTGCTAAAGCAATACTTGCTAACGCAAAGGCTAGCTCCAACACCATTTCTCCACTTCAAGCAACTCCGATCGTGGTCGATCAGGAGTTGTTGAATCAAACCAGAAGCCTCTTGAGCCAAATACGGCGAGAACTGACTGACCTGGAATTCATAACAGAGATTGAAGAGGAATCGTGATCGGCAAACAAATCAAAGGTCGGAGCTTTAGTAAATTGCTCAATTATCTGTTTGGCAAAGATGGAGCCAGCCTAATTGGCAGCAATATGGAGGAAACAACCCCGCGTGGGTTAGCAGCGGAGTTTCGGTTTTGCCAACAGTTAAACCCCAGAGTAAGTCGAATCGTCTACCACGCCTCCCTGAGTTTGCATTACACCGAGCATCTGGAGAATGACACCTGGCACGATATTGCCCAGAAATATCTTCAGGCAATGGGCTTTGACATGAATCAGTATGTCGTTGTGCGGCATAGCGATCGCGACCATGATCATGCTCACATTGTCGCCAGTCGAATTCGGTTGGACGGAACAACCGTTTCCGATAGCTGGGATTATCGCCGGAGTGAAGCCGTTATTCGCCAGTTGGAACAGGACTATGGGTTGCGATCGCTCCACTCCAACCAGGAAAAAATCAGCCGTAGCCCTACCACTGGAGAACAGCGATTACTGGCTCGAACTGGTGAGGAAAGTATTCGAGTGCAGCTTCAGCGATCGCTTGATCAAGCTACTCAATCTCCTATCACTATGCCTCAGCTCATTGGGCAGCTCCAGCAAAACGGCATCAGTGTTGGGATTCGCGATCGTCAAACTGGTGAAATAAAAGGTATCAGCTACGAATTAAATGGTATTGCTTTCAGTGGAACTCATCTCGGCAAAGCCTACACCTTCCAAGGCTTACAGAGATATCGGAGGGTGAACTATGACTTACATCGAGATACTGAATTAATCAAGAAGTTGGTAGAACAGCCTGTTAATTCATCAACTACCAGTGGAATCGATGCAGACTCGTTAGTGCAAATATCGAATAGAGAAGAGAGCCAACGAGATGATAATGCAGCGAAACATCGTCAAAAATCCAAATTACCAAGACACCGACAACGAGAGTTGGAACTTTGATAGTCAGGGCAGCTAACGCCACTCAGGAGTAACAATGCTCTTGGCTTAACTGCGATGAATGTCAATCTGCGACAAATGACAATTCAATTTCTCAGGCACATTGGCTTTGTGTCGGGTGCTAAAATTTGGTTACGAATTTCCTGGGATCTGCCTGTAGAACTCATTCCTGACAACTGGAACTGCTACAGGAAGAACAATCAACTGATCTACAGTCATTACATTTTTTGTGGCAGCATCACTCCCCAGGGCTTTACCCTCTACTGCTGCACTCAAGGCGGTCGCGATCGCCAGGGTAATACCTGCTGGCAGCTCACTCCCAAACGTTATGCAGATGGATGGGCACTTGCATTCAAGTTTTCCTATTTGGGCGCAACGGTTAGTTTCTACCCCAACCAGCCTGATAAAGGAATTAGCAACAACCATGTCAGGCAATGTCAGTGCCTCTTCTACGAAATTGATGATTTACCTCTGACTGATCAATATAGTGCGTTGGAACGATTTAAGCATATGACTGGGTTAGAACCCGCAGCAGTTGTCTATACCGGGGGAAAGTCCCTCCATGTATATCTCAGATGCAGTGTTGGGCTATCTCCAGAGAACTGGATCTTGCTGAATCGGAAACTTGTGATCGCTCAAAATGCTGACCCAGCAATCTGCAATTTAGCGCGTTCTATGCGGCTTCCAGGTATGGTTCGCAGGGAAGTAAAAAATGGGGAGTTGAGCAGTGCTAGAGCAATCACCTTGGAGGATTATTCCACGTCCCAATACAGTTTCAGGAAGCTGAATACTGCTTTGGATGCCACTGGACTGTTTCCTTATGGACTATCGGATCAGCAGTGGCGGAAGTGGGTACAACTGGTTCATCTGGCGAAAATGAATGATTCTGTTGACCCACACTCCGCACTGACTCAACCGCCTGCTCTAAGATCTCGCTCAACTGTGCTGAAGCATCGGAGACTTGGAACAAGCCTTGCAACAAGAGATAATCACTTATCTCTCAATCATCACCGCGCTAGCGGGATCTCAATTCCGCTAACCATCTGCCTGACAAAAAGCGATCGCGCCCTCTTAAAGTACGGTGAGCTGGAAGGCAACCGTAACAACGCAGGATACAAGCTAGCTCGAAATCTATTGGGAACCGCTGATCTATTAACCCGACACCAGATTGCTCACCATCCTGATCCGTATCGACTCTTCGAGCAATACTGCGATCGCTGTACACCCCCTTTAGATGCTGCCGAAGCAGAAACCATCTGGCAGAGTGCTAGCAAAACCCCTGCTTTTGCTAGTCGCAGCCTTGACTCAATTCTTGTAAGTGTAAGTCAATGGCGATCGCGGAAACATAAAAGACATGGTAAACCAACGGTTCAACCCCTGACCCGCCTATCCTGCTGATTAAGTACCCCTGCAATTGACTTAGGGAATAGATCTTGCTAAAACTTCAGTTTTTATTCCCTAAGTTTACTTTAGAGCTACCGCTCCACTGCTTTCAAATCTTTAATCTCTGAGCAATATGGAGTACTATCTCAACTTCAACCTGGTCGGCGAACCGCACCGCTTTCATGTGAGTCTTCCCTGGGGCAACCTTCACACCGTAAACTTCAATGCCGTTGACGCGCATCTGAAGAGTGTAGTGCCAGAGGCAATATACGACCGCACACGCAAGCTTAAACCCAGCGATCGCGCACCAGAACCTGAAAGTATCGACTTTCATAATTGGCTCCGGCAAGGGCAGACTAATCAGGACATCGCTATGAATCCCTATCAACAACAACTCGCTAAGTTGATCGGTGGTCAGATCCACCAGGTGGGCTTAACTCAGGATGGCTACCCTTACCTGATCGTTAAACAACCAGATGCAGAAGCTTTCTTTTATGTCATCGCTCAAGCAAACCCAGAAGGCACGAATGTCGGGTTCCTGCATATCACTGAGCGAACAGGAACCACCCTTTAAGAACTTCTAGCTCCCTTCTGCTGGCTCCTTCAGGCACTTGTCTGGAGGATTTTTTTATCTCTATGCCATGATTCCTCAGCTACATCTTCTTAATTGGGGCATGGGAGTCGAGAGCACAGCAATCCTCGTGCGTTGGCTGCTGGAGCCTCAGTCTCGTCCCTTCAATGACTTCCACAATCTGATTGTGCTAGCCGCGCAAACTGGCGATGAGATGAATGAAACCAAATACCTTTGTGAAACTCATCTCTTTCCGGTAATGCGGGAACACCAGGTTCGATTGGTGCAGGTTGCAAAAGCCTCTACCAGTAAACTGGATGGCTATATCATTCTCAGTGACACTCACCAGCCCTATGAGCTGCACACCGAAGGATACTTTCCCCTCAGCCGTGATTTACTCCAGTCTGGAACTGTACCTCGCTTGGGACGACCTCATATTTGCGCGCAACGCTGGAAGGGAGAGGTGCTTGATGCCTGGATCTCAGACCACATCACAGAAGCCTTTGGTCCCTATTTGGGTTACAACGCCGATGAAATCAAGCGGGCTGGTAAGGCTGATGGCTATACCTGCCAGGGACACCAGTTTCTCTATCCGCTCATCGAATGGGGATGGACAAGAGACGACTGCATTGAATATCTCTACAGCACTTTGCGAGTTCTTTGGAGGAAATCTGCCTGTAGCTATTGCCCGTTTCAACAAAAGCAAGCTGCGATCGCCCGCTATGATCGGGACCCAAAAGCCGCAGGATTGACACTGCTGATGGAAATGAACGCCCTGGCGTTTAACCCCCGAATGCACTTATTCTCATCAGGCACTGCTTATGATCTGATGGTAAAAAGTGGTAATCAGGCTGCCTTTGATGAATTGGAGCAGCTATTACAACAATTACAGTGGGCAATCTATCACGTGCAACGCACTTACAAACAATTGATTGGGAAGAATGGCAAGCCCTACGTCAACTCCGATCGCAACGTGGTTCTCGTTGATGAGGGCAAGAAAGCTCAGATGGAATCTAAGTTAGAAGTGATTTGCCAACGTCATCATGCCTCAACAGAAGACCTGCACGGCAAACGGTGCTATCTCCATCGGCGACAAGAAGGCATTTATCCAGCTTTCGAGGAGTTTTATGTTGTTGCTCCCAAGCTGGCAAAAAACAAATGCCGTAACCTGAAAGCCTTTGATCAGAATTGGAGAGAACTGACAGGACCCGCTAAACCTGTTCAATTGACTCTCTTTGTTCCCTAACCCAAGCACAGACAAGATAGTTGCGATCGTTATAGAGCTTCCGCTCCAGACATGTAGGCGGGCTGACAACCTTAAGCAGGTTTACATGCCCTCGCCTGTTCACCAACATGGAGCGGTCTATGTCTGAATCACTAAACTCAAATTCTCCAACTTTCGTGGTGGTTAAGGTCGATGAACCTTTACCGTGGTCAGAACAAGAGACTTTCTATCCCATTTTACCAACGGAAGAACCCCACACCTATGGTACGCTTCAGCGTGCAGCGGACCTGGTTGCCTCGTTGATTGAGGACTTTGGTTACACTACCCAAAATACTCGGATTTATCGACTCGTGCCTGTTGCTGATGAAGACACGTTGCCACTCATCCAAAACGCTCTGACGACTCTACAACAGGACAGTGAGTAGCTCATGTTTTTCTACTTCAGTGGACTTTCTGAGATTAATGATGCCCTCATGTTGAAACGGGCTGGCGTGAATCAAGTTTTGGTGAATCCAACAAAAATTCATCTGAGTCAGGGTTTTCTAAAGGTAGCTTTAGATTCTAATGCTTACTATCACTTTAGGTACGGCGGTACGCTTGACGTAATTCGATACATGGAAATTGCAGTGTCAGGAAACTATGCCTGGATCAGTGCTCCAGATGTAATTGGCGATCCGGAGACGACGTATCAGAATTGGCTGACGGCTCGTCGATGGCTTAAGCAAAACTTTGAGTCTTTTCCTATCAGAATGATTCCGGTATGGGGATGGGACACACCCAAGAAATTTCTGAATCACTACCTGCAACATAGTCGGATTGTGGGCATTGGTGGATTGGTAATGCTCATGCGTCAGGGCAAATCCACAAACCCAGAGGAGCGGGCGATCGCCTACAAAATGCTGCGTCAATTGAAAACCCTCTGTCAGCAATATCCTCAACGGTTTCATATCTATGGGTGTAATTGGACGGTTGCCCTCAATCACCTTCGAGGTCTGGCTTACAGCGCAGACAGCAGCCTTGCCTGGGATGGCGCCCGCTATGGATTGATTATTCATTCCCGTAACGGTAAACTAATTCGCACACCTGCCTGGGAATTAGGATTTGAGGGAAACCGGGAAGCTCGGTGCATTGCCTGCGCTAGAAACATTCGACGGTTTATGGCACAGAGGTAGGGCGCTATCGCGCTGGTTCATACAGTGTGATCAAAGCTACCCTCTATGCAAACTCTAATAACCAGTTCTACTAACGACTCAACGCCACTAACAATCACCCATCCTGACCAAGCTCTTGAATCCGATCAATTCTCAGAAGAAGACATTAATCCAGGCACCCTGATGATTTTGGCAGACATCGAAGCTGAACGAGACTATTACGAATCTTGTGGGAGGTGGTAATCATGACCTTTCCTCTAGCTCAACAATCTCTGACAGGACTCTCTCAAGCAGCGGCAGAACTCTGGGATTTGCTGACTCACTCCCAAACAGCCGAGGAAGAAGCTGAACTTCTCGCCGCAATTTGGGAAACTCAGGAAGCGCAAGAAGATGCGATCGACCTTCATGCTGAACTCGCATTTCAACTCGATGCTGAAATTGCAGGGATCAAACAGCGGCTGGAACACCTGAAAGCAGTCCACCAAGAAGCACTCGATCGCTTGGAACGATGGCGACAGGCACTTGACCAGAGCATTCTGGAGCAAAACCTTGCCGGAGGGCTACCCGATGAAGTCGTCGGTCATTCACTCCGCATCACCATTCGTGAAAACCCTCCCAGTTGTGAGTTGCTAGTGGATGCCGAGGAATTGCCCGATGAGTTCCGCAAAAAGAAAACCGCTTACTCGGCTGACAAGAAAGCGATCATCGCTGCCTGGAAGAAAGGAATTCCGGTCGATGGCACTCATATTGAACGCAGGCGGCGCGTCATTTATTCACTGACCGCCACAGCGATTCAAGATTTCAAAAACTCACTGTTGTCAGAGCAGTAAACTTTATCGCTAGCCAGTAGCAAGGATTCAGTTTTGCTGCTGGCTAATCTTTAGCTTGACCTGGCTACCGCCATTTCAGCTAGACCATTAATTTGGATCTGTTATGAAATGGCTCACACCAGAAGAAGCGATCGTCGCTGCAAACTTAACAGCGACGGCAACTAAATTAGACGCGATCGCCAAAAGTACCAATGGCAAAAAGACGGCTGAAGAACGCTTTCATTCTCTTGGGTTGTTGTTCGATCGAGAGCGGTACGAAGCAGGGCAACCCGACTTTTTGAAACTCTTGAATTCGGCAAACGACGACGAAGAACAAACTGATGAAGAGGATTTAGTAGAAGCTTTTGCCGATGAGGAATCCTCAAACTCCACATCCCCTACTCAGTCAGAATCAGAACCCTATATTTTCGAGCAGTGTAAAGTTCAGGTTGTGATTACTCTGTTGCCCAACACAGGACAACCAGGAGATAGACCTGTGCTGTTAGCTGCCAGCAGTCATGGTGATTTTCCGATTGTGGCAATGCTGACTCAAGAAGAACTGGGTTCGCTCCCACCTGCGATCGCTCAACTGCTAGACGACCTGAAAGCTGATTTTCCCAACCGCCAAATTCGCCGTAACATCGCTCAGACTCAAACTGCCAAAATCCCTCCTCAACGAACAATCCAGCCTCAAACCCAAACGAGCAAAGCCGGTTCTACCACCCCTAAACCAAGCAGCAATAGTCAAACCCAAATTTCATTGTTCTAATTGCCATGACCACCAGCACAACTAACAAACGACTTGTCGTCTATGAAGGGCAACAACACTGGCTACCCGATGCGATCGCCCTTGATGATCAACTTCTGCGCGATGCCTTTACTCCCCTCTGTGCCGAACTAGCGAATGCAGAAATTGAACGCAAAGACGGAGAACCCATCCGTATCATCAAAAAGCCGGGTCGAAAGGGTATTTCCCCCTTGGAATCTCTGATAGTCGCACCTGAAGAGGTAAATCCAGCCGTGCAAATGTGTTATCAACTGCGGCAACACCAGTTAATGAATGGAATTGACTGGAGGAATGCAGAACAATGGGCAGCGCAAATTGAAGAGGCGATTGCCGCTGGTACAACATTTACCCAAGCAGTCAATCATTCACTGAAAGCCTTAACTTCCTGTACTCCAACCTCCAGCGGCATCCCCGAAGGATTCTAGCCATGAGTCTTGTCCCCAGCACTCCAGCGGAAGCAATCTACAGCCTCTGCCAGTGCCAGTTAACAATCACTCCGCTTAAAGCCCTCAACTATCTGGAAGTCCAACTCAACACTTACCAACTGCTAGCACTCTACCAGCACTTTTTTCCATCTGAATGGGCAACTAGCCAAACTTCTCTTTATTTGCCCGCTGATACGGGCACCCCCAAATCAATTCCCTTAGAAAATCGCCATAGCCCAAGGGAATTGGAGTTCATCACCCTGGTTTATACTCACCTGTTCCCAATGTCATTTTGGGCGGTGGAAAGCGCTCACGAAGAACGCCTTCAGGCTATCCCCATCACTTCAATGGGCGTAGATTGGCAAATTGAGGAGGGAATTGAAAATTTGAGGATGGGATGGAAACTGCTGCTTCCGTTCAGTAAAGAAGGTCGCTATTGGTTAGATGATGTGGAACCGGAAGGTGGCGAATGGTTTGACAGTGAATTTGAAACTCATCACGTTTCTTACAAACATATCCATCATCCCGATCGCATCGACAACAAACGGTTGAGGCGGCTTTGTTGTGAACTCACTACACCCTTACAGTTTCTACCTCTAGCGTTGAAATTGCTGGATCATGAGACTGAAAATCTCTGGCTTGATGAGTCTCCAGACGAGATGAACTACGGGCTGTACGCCTCCTCTCTACCCTGGTCCAAATCATCTATCAATCTCCTGCACCGGAAATCGAAACAAGCCAGCCGGATTTTGGATGCTGCATACCTGTTAATTGAGTGGTTGGAAACTGATATGAAAACTCACGCACAACTTCTACTACAGCTATGGACACGCGCATTGAAACGAACCTAGCAGCTTTATCCAACCCTATTCTCTCCAGTGAAATCATCCAAGCAGTTCTCGCTGATCCTCCCAGAAAATCTTCTGCCATTCAAGCCGAATTACTGTTTCTGGATGGCTACTACATCTTCCATAGCCGGGATAAAGATGTACCAGCCGCTGACATTTACAAATGTCTTTCCCCAACTGCACTCCGGGCTGCTTTTAGTCACGAACCCATTGATACTGGATGGATGCAGCCTGGTATCGTTCGTTATGGCACTGGAAGTACAGGCACTTACCTGATCAAATTTATCCCTCCGGCTACCCATCTACTCAACTGTGACGAGGTTGGAACTCTAAAAATTCCGCTGCCTGCCATGGCTTTCATGGGAATTGAGACGAAATATTGGGTTTGGACGCTCAAAGACAAAATATTCGATCCCAAAGCATTTGCATTTCATACTCCACTACCTAATATCTACAATTCAGGACAGGTTTGTTGGGGTGTTAACGAACCTCCTGATGCCAGCCCTCAAACCATCGATGTAGCCTGGAATCTTTTCATTTCCAGCCTCTTCACAAGCCACTTGGCTACAGGGAAATCAAAATCTCATTCGGGTGATGTGCGGCAACAGCTTCTGAAACTGCATCAGCAAGGCAAGCGTTCAACTTATCCAGCGTCTGACTTGATGCCTATCGGCAACAAAAAAAGTGTCGATGCACTTGTGCAGGAAATTTTAGATGAACGAAACTACCCAACCGCTGATTGGCTATGGAACTGCGGCTGATTCCCTCCTTAATTCAGGCAGCGCCCTCACCTACATTCTGGCTGGTAATGGCGTTTTTGCCAGCGCCGCTCGTCCTGGCATCAAAGTTCTCATGCCTGTCTGCCTGAGCAATCAGCGGATCAGAGGGCTACCTCACCTGACTCCTCATCTCACCATCTCACCCCGAATTCCCAAAGAACTTTTGCTAGAAGTGTGGCGATCGAGTTGTAATGCCAGCGCTGAATCCAATGCGGAAATATTATTTCATTTCCACAAACAAGACACTGAATGGAAATTACAAACACCGGAGCAAACCCAAAACACAACCAGTTGTCAACCTACAGAATCAGGCAGCTACTCTTCTCATTATCACGCTGTCGTAGAGATTCATTCTCATGCAACCATGCCTGCATTCTTCTCCAACACAGATAATGCAGACGAAACAGGCTTCCGAATCTATGGCGTATTAGGTCGGGTGAATACAACCAAACCAGAAATTCAAATGCGCGTCGGGCTATTTCAGCATTGCTGGAATATTCCGGCAAAAACCGTGTTTGATATTGAGTCTGACTTCTTCATGACTGATGTTTCAGTCCTGTCTGAATGTCAGTTCTACAGTACAGACTTGCTACCTGCAAATGTGTTGGAGAACTTATGGAACTAAATCTTGATCTAGCAAAAGCCTCTCCTATTCTGACGATTGACTATACCGCGATCGAACTTTGGCTAGTGGGATGTGGCGGAACAGGTTCTTGGCTGGCTCCATCCATTGTTCGTTTGGGTAGAGTTCTGTCCAGTAAAGGGAAAACAGTCAAACTCTACTTCGTTGACCCAGACCACGTTGAAGAAGCCAATGTATTACGCCAGTGTTTCTGTGATGCAGAGATCGGGTTGAACAAAGCCAAAACATTGGCACTTCGCTATGCGATCGCCTGGAAAATGGAAGTCGGTACGATCGCCCAACCCTTCGATCCAGCCTGGGTTACTCCCGCCTACAATACCTTTGCCTTAGTCACAGGCTGTGTCGATAATGCCAGAGCCAGACAATCGATCGCCCAGGTATTGGAAAATAACAATCATCAACTCGCCCCTCATACCTGGTATCTGGACTGTGGCAATTCCCGCCGGAGTGGACAAGTTTTATTAGGCTCCCACCTTTCCACTAAACCCGACGATTATCAATTCAACACATTGGGGTGCTTTCAGCTCCCTGCCCCAACCATTCAGCAACCCGATCTGTTAGTTCCACAACCAGAAGAAATGGAGAGCAATACCCTCTCCTGCGAACAGCTTGCTCTGCTGAACAGCCAATCCCTTAGCATTAATCAGCGTGTCGCGGCTGAAGCATTTGACTATCTACTGCAACTAACCACTGGCAGGCTACGACGGTTCGCCACCTATTTTGATTTAGAAAGTGGGAGTGGGCGATCGCTCTACACCACTCAAATCAGTGTCATACAGTCAATCTCTCAGCCCTCTAGCCAGTCAGCCCTCACTGCATAGTTTCCGCTATGCAAATTTTTTACTCGATCAGCCCTGCCCGCATTGCCAGTACAGCTGCCTGAGTGCGATCGCTAGCACAGAGCTTGTTGAGGATGCTACGGATATGTACTTTAACCGTGCCAAGGCTCATATAGAGTTGCTGAGCAATTTGGTTATTGGTGTAGCCCTGAACCATCAGTTCCAGCACTTCCAACTCTTTTTTCGTTAGAGGATCGGTCTTCAGAATGGTAGCTTGCTCCGAATCTAGTGCATTGATGGTTACTGTTTGAGGTTCATTAGTACTTGATGGTGGCGATGCAGCTTGCCGAGCGTGCTTCAGAACAATACGGGCGATCACTGGATCAATCCACGCTTGTCCTTCATAAGTCATGCGGATAGCTTCCAGCAGTAATTCAAATTTGGTGTTTTTGACACAGTAAGAATCTGCCCCTGCTGCAAAAGCCGCCAACACCATTCTTTCCTGAGTGTAGGAAGTTAACATAATAAATCGGGTTGAAACATCTGACTCTGGAGGGAGGGCATTCCGAAACTGTTGCACAACTTCTATTCCATCCATATCTGGCAAGCCGATGTCCACGATCGCTAGATCCGGACTGGTTCTCTGAAGCAGCTTCAGCCCTGCCACCCCTGTTTCAGCTTCTCCCACCACCGAAATATCCTGCTGCTCATTCAGAGAACTGCGGATGCCAGTTCGGGTCAGGCTGTGATCCTCGACAATTGCAATTCGCATCGTTCCCACCCTTTACCATGCTGACTACTACTAAAGGCTGATAGATGCGAATCCCTGGATAGAACAAGTCTTTGCCTAAACGCAAAGTTTTGATAAATTCGCTAGACTGATTTCTTTACATCGCTGTTCCCTCTCTAGAATCTCGCTTCTTTTATAGTACATTTATATTTTTCTGGGATGAAGGCTAAGGAAGTCTGTACCCAGCAGGCTTAGAGCAGGTTACGAAGCACAGGGGCATCGCCAGTTTGCCGTAAGTCTCTCAGACAACCGACAAATAAAGCGTTGGAAAAAATATGCTCTCAAAACCTTTAAACCCAACCATCAGGTTTGCTTCATCTGGAGCAAAACGCATTCTGCTAGTGAATGCCATCCCTAATATCTTTCGTTCCATGCGATCGCTGCTCAGGAAACGGGGGTATCAGGTAGACAGCGCCTATAGCGGAGTAGACGCACTGATTCAGCTTGAACAGGCCCCACCTGACTTATTACTGCTGGACACTGCCATTGCTGATATAGACGGTTACGAAGTGACCCGACGAATTCGACGGAATGCTGAACTACCCTTTTTCCCAATCATGTTGGTAGCCGACCATAATCATGCCAGTGTGGTTAAGGGTTTGGCCTTGGGTGCTAATGATGTCATTCGCCCTACGGTAAAAAAGCAAGAGCTATTTGCCAGAATCCAGTCGATGTTAAAACTGAAACACAGTATCGATGAGCAAATCAGGATTAATCAACATCATGAAGACTTCATCGCTAGCCTGACTCACGATCTACGAACCCCTCTCATTGCAGCAGATCACATGCTGCATTTGTTACGTCGCGGTACTTTTGGTAAAACATTGCCCGAAATGCGGGATTCCTTAGAACAAGTTGTTCAGAGCAACCAAACTCTATTGGAAATGGTTGATACTCTGCTGGAGATCTATCAATATGAGGCAGGTTGTAAAGATCTTTACTTTTATGATGTTAATATCTGGGAATTAAGCCAGAGTGTTGTTAGAGAACTAACTCCTCTGGCTATGACTAAAGGCTTAGTATTGAACCTAACCTTAGTAGAAGCCACTGACGAAACATCTTTGTGGGTGAGGGGCGATCGCTTAGAACTTCGTCGCCTGCTAACCAATTTGACTGGCAATGCCATCCGTTACACCGATGCTGGCTCCGTGGAACTTCGCCTACAGTATGTAGCCCGTGATTCTTCAGAAAATAGTTCTATCATCTTGGAAGTAGAAGATACAGGAATTGGTATCGCTCCAGAGGAGCAGGAGTTTCTGTTTGAGCGATTTAGACAGGGAAATCACCAGCGACGCGGGAATGGTCTGGGGCTTTATCATTCTCGTCAAATTGTGCAAGCCCATCATGGCACTATCGAAGTTGAATCTGAAGTTGGTCAAGGAACCCTCTTCGTAATTCGGTTTGATTTATTTCAGGAATAGAATCTCAAGCGTCACTTAACTAAATCTTCTATTTCTTTTAGCAATGTTTCCAAGCGATCACGTTTCTCGTGGTCGTCCCAAGCATTCGTTTTCTTAAGCTGGCGACTTACAGCATTAAATCGCTTTAGGTAGTCGGAGGGTTGGACAGCAGCGTTTTGTGACTGTCACGGATATCTCTGATCGATAGGTCTTGGGTGATCGCAGCTTGAAGTAGCTCTTGCCGCTGCCCTTCATCCTTAACCCGTCCTATGGTTTGCGCTTTCGTGTACTCAATTTTTCCTTGCTGAAGCGCCTCAAGCACTTCTTCAGGCAGGTTCCGTAAGGGTAATCGATGCTTCACAAAGGACTGCCAGCTTATTCTCCCCAAAGCATTGAATACTTCTTCAATAACCTCTTCTTCCTGAACCACAACGTTGTGGTTCAAATTCCGGGTTGATTCATTCTGCATTCGATATAGGAGAGACACAACTTCTTGAACAGACAATTCCAGTCGAATCGCCAACAATTGTAGAATGCCTTCTGTCTCTTCAACAGGATTTAAATCCTCTCTTTGCAAGTTCTCAACCAGCGTAATTTGAAGTGCTTGCTGATCGGTTAATTCAAGAATAGTTGCTGGAACTTCTATTAAGCCTGCTCCCTGAGCCGCTCTGTAACGCCGCTCCCCGGCAATCAGCTCGTACGCTCCAGGCTTTCCTGGTATCGAACGAACCAACAAGTTTTCTAAAATACCGTACTCTCGTACAGAAGCAGTCAACTGCTCCATTTTCTGAGGATCAAAATAGCGCCTGACTTGCTCAGGCTTACGGTGAATCTGAGTGATCGGCAGAAAATTCTTTGTCTCACTAGAATCCGACTGCTCCACGTCCTGATTCATAGAACCAAATAACCTAGTTAAATCAATATTCCCCCCATAGGGCTTATCTTTTTTAGAAGCTTTGGATTGTGTCATAGAAGTTCCAGCCCCTCGATAATCTGATTCATCGCCTTCAGTGCAGGATGTTTTTTATCATAAACTGCTAAAGGCAGATGTTCCTCTGAAGCATCTGCAAAGATCGTAGACCGTGCGATCGGGGAATAAACTGTCGCCACTGCTGAAAGCTGTTCTTGGATCGCTGCCAATGTCCGCTCATCATGAGAATTTCGCTGATCATACATGGTTGGTACAAATCCGGCGATCGCAAGGTCTCGGTTTGGACGTGCCCGCACCAGTTTAATCGTGTCAAATAGCTGTTGCACCCCATTAAATGCCTTGTACTGAGATTGAATTGGTACCAAAACATGAGTTGCCGCAACCAGCGAAATATAAGCCAAATTACCCAAACTTGGAGGACAGTCGATCAAAATAAAATCATACTGCTCTTGAACGGGCAAGAGTGCCTCCCTCAAACGAAAGTCACTCATCACGGCTGACATCAATTCACGCTCTGCTAAAGCAAGTCCCAAGTTAGCAGGAACTAAATCAACCCCAGGTGTGCCATCTTCTTGTTGCGTCTGAGCATAAATCCCCTTATGAACAGGCAATGGCTCATCCTGCAAAATAGCGTGATAAATCGTTTTGTCCAATTCATAGGGATCAAGACCCATAAATATCGTGAGAGAAGCCTGTGGGTCCATATCCACCACAAGAACTTGATAGTAATCCCCTTTCTTCTTACTCCGTTTCTTCGTTTTCACATCCAACCGCTTACAACAAGCAATCATGTATCCAAGTTGATTGACAAGAGAGGTCTTGCCAACCCCACCAGCCTGATTAAACAAAGCAATAATCCGACTCATGCAAGTTTTCCCAAGTATTAGAATAAGTCAAATTTTGAACCACAACGTTGTGGTTCAACTACAAAGCACACTTTTGAACAGTTCTGAAACGCCCCTTCGGCATGAGGATCATCAAAAATATCAACAAAATTTTAAGCGGAACTAGATTCACTACGAACCTGTACGCAGGACTGAGAACAGTGTCCAAAAAACCTCTTCGGGATTAATCAGACCAAATATGCCTGATAAATAGTATGTATCAAGACCAGCTTAATTGAGCATCCATCTTTGAAATTCGTCTCATTTCAACTCACTGTTTTGGGGAGGCTCTTCACCAATCGATTGATAAAAAGCCCGTTCTGCCGCTGCACCGAGTGCTCGCTTGGCATATCGCTTAAAGCTGGCTTCTGATTTATGACGAGTCAGCGTTCGAGCATGAAGGCTCTCGACCCCCCGCAAAAGCAGCCCAGTCGCAAAGGTGTGACGTAACTGGTGAGGATGCACACTCACCAGAGTCAGGATTTGTTTGAGCTCTGCCTCATTGAACTGTCCCCATCTATCCTGCGGATCAGGTTCTAGCTCTCCTTGCTCAATTCTTTGCCGCCGCTCTAATGCTAATTGAGCCTGCTCTGCGGCAATTTTACCCAGAGCTTTAACTGCGTAATATAACCCTTGATAGCCCAAACGCTGACCCACCCGGTTACGTCCCATAGACAAAAATAGGGGACTATCAGACGATAAGTCTCCCTCCTCAGAGCGACGCTGAACTAAATACGTGTTCAACTGTTCTCTCGCCTGACGACTGAGCGGGACTGTACCCGTACTATCATCCTTAGCTTCTCGAATCGTCAGCCGCACCCCATCGTAATCTTCCACATTCAAATTCACGACCTCTTCCGCCCGCAACCCATGACTGAGAACCGCAACTAAAGCCCGATCGCGCACCTCCGCGTCCTCTCGTTCCTCCAATGCCAGGTACAGCGCCGCCATCTCGATTTCTGATAAGTCCCTGGCGGGGGGCAAAGGAACCCGCTCCATCTCTACGGCTGTCGTCGGGTCATGGGCAATTTGTTCTGGGTAAGCTGCTCGAAACCAATCAAAGAAACTCATCAGAGCGGTCAATGCCCGATTCACTGAATTAGCAGAAAGGTTTTGCCCCTGCAAATACGCTTTGAACTGGGCAATCTGGCGAGGGGTGAGATCTGACCAGGCACGATCCGTCCAGGTGAGAAACCGTTTCAATTCGCGTCGATAGGCTTTTTGAGTGTTATCAGCCAGCGATCGCGCCTGGAAATACTCCTCGACTCGGAGCCAACGTAAATCCGTCGGTTCTGTTGAGCGTAATGGTAATGGAGCCTGGGAAGCCATCAGGCGAATCGGGGGAAGTCCATCTGAGCCTGAAAACATGAGTAATGACCACGCAACTCAAGTTGGCTCTTTCAGTTTAGGGCATTTCATGTAAAGGTAGTACCTTTTCGTAAAGGGTAGATAAAATAGAGGATGACGGTCATCTTTATC
>JBBIQC010000029.1:13306-17669 GCA_037442585.1 Oscillatoriales cyanobacterium bin_317 | reverse complement strand
CAGATCGTACTGAGAATTCTTCAGATGGCAGCGTATCCAGTACAGGGAATCGGGCAACGACCCCAGAGGGCGCTTCTGGAAGGCACGCGGATCGGTGGGGGTGCGCAGGTAAACGTGCCCGGTTCGGGTCAGTGCCAGGGTTTCGTCTTTGAGCAGACTGAGGTTGTCCCAATCAGTGCCGTTCCAATATTCCCAGGCGATCGTCGCCACCAGTGGTCTGGGAATTTCGGTGCTATCACAGCGATGTTCAGGGGCGGCATTGGCCTCCACAAAAACCCGCACCAGCAGATTTAATTCCATCGCGGGAAACGTACTATCTGACGCAAATCCCAGCAGCAGGGCGTTACCAGCCAGCGGAGTTGGCCCAAAAGCCGGATAGACCTGATCCACAACCTGATTGGCTTCAGTGTAATTTTCATAGGTGGTGCCATTCCAGACCAGCACCGCTTTCAGGGGCGCACCCAAAGCAATCAGCGGTTCCTCGGTTTCAAAGATAACAGGGTCGGCAGGTTCCGGCGGCAGAGTGGGGTAGGCCAGGGCACTGGGTGGGGGAGCCTTTACCTGAGCACTAACTCGCGTTCCCTTGACAATTTCCACCGTGGGCAGGCTGGGCTGTACCAACAGGAAAGTGAGTTCTGCGATCGCGGGTACCGCTGGCTTTTGCTCTACCCCAATCAGTTGCAGAAACTTGATGTAGTTGCGATCGGGCACCCGGTTGAGGCGATACAGCAAAATTTCTCCCAGCCAGGAGAATAACTGCATCATCGTAATACCAGGATCTGAGGGGTTGTGATCAGTCCACTCTGGGGCATAGCGAGGAATCAGGGAACGTAATTCCTCAAATAGTTCCTGATAGCGGCGATCGTCCAGGTTGAGAGCTTCGAGGGGCATGGCGACTGAGTGGGTAAGTGGATGGAGTTAGGATTCGTTCAGGTAGAAGGGATAGACCAGATTGCGTTTGGCATTATTGGAGCGCACCCGGTAATCCACGTAGATCAGCAAACGGTTATCGCTGTCGGGGAAGGATTCCACCCGGACGTTGCTGACATCAATCCGGTTTTCAAAGGTCGCCAGGGCTGTTTGCACTTCGTAGGCGATCGAACCACGGGTACCAGGATTGTTAGGCGCAAAAACGTAGTCGTGAATGCCACAGCCAAAGGTGGGTTCCATGACTCGTTCGCCTCTGGCGGTGCTGAGAATGATCCAGATGGACTCTTCAATATCCTGTTCATTGCGAACATAGGACAGTCCACCCCTGGCATTCACCCGAATTGGAAACTTCCATCCCACTCCTAGAAACTCGCGTGTCATGGCCTGTCTCCTTATGACAACCAACGTTTTGAACCGACGGGATTACCTGCAGCATCGGCAGGTTGATAGAACAGGGGAGCCATTGCCCCCAGAATTTTGACCTCTCGCCCTGCGGCGGGCTGAATCTCGATATCTCCGGTTGGCAACAGCCGAATCATTGCCTGCGGAGTGCCAGACCCATTAAAGTTGCTGATTTCTACCCTGGCAGCACCAGCCTCCTCTCGAATCAAAACTGAACCAATGGTTTGGCGGTTGGCATTGCGCAGAAATAACTGAATTTCATCAGTATCATCAATCTTTTTGCCGTCGCGGGGTTTAATACCCGCCCGTAGCGAATCCAGCAAACTGGTGAACTGAACCTGGGCGCTGGGCGGACTTAACCCGCTTAATGATCCTGTACTGGCATTGCTGACGAAATAGGCCCGCACGAAGTATTGGTAGCCCGTTGCGGCATCTTTAAACGTTGTGTCCTGTTCAGCGGCGGGAACCAGCAACCCTTGCCAGGGGTTGGCTTCCCCAGGCTGGTAGGCAAAGGGTTTAGGTTTTAGACTGGCCACATCAGTGCTGGAAGCGGGAAACCATAGTTTCATGGCTTCATTCCAGATCTCGGTTAAGCCTGCCTGTTGTCGGTAGATCAAGAAGCCTGCTGCGGCCTGCTGGCTTTGATCAAAGGGTTTGCCATCGGCAAAAGTCACGGCTCCACCCAGCACCTTGAGCGGTTTTTCCAGTACCGTCAGGTTGGGAGAACCGGGTAGGCTCTCGAAAGAGAGGGTTGGGATAGGAACCAGAAGGGGCATGGTCATTTCTCCTTTACAGACCAAATAAATTGCCCACACCGGGTGTATACACCGGGCTGACGATCGACGATGCCTGCACGACACCGCTAAATTGGGCGATCGGCGCATTCACATTCAACAAAGCGGAGGCGTTGATACTGGCTTGCAGACATGTAATCGTCAGGTTGCCAGTGGGGCAGGAGAGGGTGATGCCGGGCGGTGCATCAGAAATGCTGATCTGATTACCTGCTGTGGTGGAAAGGGTGATGCCCGCAGGCAAGTCTTTCAACTCAATCTGCTGCCCCCCCTGGGTTTTGATCAGAATGCGCGTTTGACCAGGACGATCGTCAAATTCCAAAATGTGGCCGCTGACCGTCTTTAATCGACGCACCTTGGGTGTAATACCCTGATTGGGCGGTTTAGCCTGCCCATTCCAGAGAAAACCCACCACATAGGGATGCTGTGGGTCGCCATGCTCGAATGCCACCAGCACTTCATCATCCACTTCTGGCATAAACCAACTGCCGCGATCGCTCCCCGCCATCAGCGTGGCGATGCGTGCCCAGTAGCTCTGGTTAGTATCCGACAGCCAGGGAAAGTAAACCTGCACCCGCCCCAATTGCTGCGGATCCTCCAGGCTTCTGACAATGCCGACTACCACCCCGTTCACCTGCGTCATTGGTTGTCCTCCTCCAGGCGCGCTTCAAATTCGGTGATATAGCCACTGCTGTTGATCGTGTGGGTGGTGGATTTGATCAGGTACCGACCGCTAAACGTGCTGCCTAACTTGCCCAATTCCACCAGGCTGCCTGCCCGCAAATCGGGTGTGCCAATGGTGGATCCGCGCCCGGTAACTAGATCTCTGGCGTTTTGTTCCAGGCGGGCACGGGCGTACTGGCGGGCTTCTGCTTCATTACGGAAGGGGCGATCGACAATCACCTCCGATCGCTCCCGAAATCCCGATTCAATCTGGTCAAGTTCCCGGCGATCGCGCAATCCTCGAGTCGGCAACTGGCTGCGATCGACGGTAATGCTGATCCGTCTGCCCCTGGCCGCATCCCACCCGTTGACCGTGACCGAATAGACCTGGCGGCTGGTGGTGAGGGTCGGTTGAAATTGGATCAGCGATTTGCCCCACTCCAAAATGTAGGACGTGCGCTGTCCCTCGGCGGCTGGGCCAAAAAATAGAAACTGTTCCGTTTGGCCCTGCCGAGTTTCCTGTCGCAGTAGCAGGTCATAACCGTTGCGGTGAGCGCGTTGTAGCAGAAATACAATGTCGTACTGGTTATCCTGCAAAACATGGTCATTTGAGGTTTCTTGATTACGGGCATTGGCATCAATGCGAACGGGAATCGGCAGGTTGCCAAGTCTAAAATTTCCTCGTCTTCCTACTTTTTCGGCAATATCACTGTCACGATTTTGATCCCCAGTACCTGACTGTCGTGGTTCATAGACATGGGTTTCTTGTTGGGTCATCAATTTTCGTAACGCATTTTGTCCATTTACCTTGAGGGTAGGTTGACCGCTGGCCGGGAAGTTGGGTGTAATTTTGGTAATCAGCCCTGCCAGCATTAAGCGCAATCCGGTTTCCTGGCCGGCAGTGCGACCCATTGGCGGTTTGTAATACCCCATCCAGAGTTCAATTTCCTGGCCTGGATCGAAGAGTCGATTGCGATTACCCGGTTGTTGAGTTTTGGTGGAACCCGTGTATTTAAAGTCCTGCTGCTGGGTATCCCAGTTGTTCACCGTGATCTCAAAGGAGTCAATCTGGTCGATGCTATCGCTATAGCGCACATCGATCACATCTTTCGCGGCATTTTCGGGCAGACTTTGACCATTGATTTTAAGGTCAAAGGCAGGCACATAAAGGTCGCGGTCTTTGTAGATCTCGGTAAAGGTAGTCATGGGCGATCGCTCCGAATCACAGACTCCGTCAGAATGGGGGGAATCACCAGGCTTGTTCCTGGCGTAATTTGCCGTGGATCGTCCACATCATTTGCTTCGGCAATCCGTCGCCATTCGGCAGGTGTATCGTATTCTGTGGCAGAGAGTTGATCCAGTCGCTCCCGCCGCTTGAGAATGCGAGATTTTGTATGGTCTGCGGTTTGCAGCTTGGCAACCATCTGTTCCAAGGTCTGATATTCCCGCAGTTTCACGCTTAAACGGGCGCGTAACGGTGTTCCTCCAGGGCTAAACAACAAAAACTTGCGATCAATTCCTTCCACCACACAGGTAAACCAAAAGGGTGCGTGAGAAACAGCCTGCGACAGATTCAG
>JBBIQC010000029.1:0-13295 GCA_037442585.1 Oscillatoriales cyanobacterium bin_317 | reverse complement strand
CTGCGTTCGCAATGTCGGAGGCGGGCTGCCCCCACCCAAACCGGCAGCGGGGGGGAGCATGAGTACCGCGATGTTGCTTCACCAGTTCATAGAACTGATCGGTCAGAGTGGTGACACTGGTGACCCGATCGCCCATACCCTGATCAGTCGTGTCAAAAAATAGTTCAAGAGTCAGCGTTTCAGTGCCCCCGCGAATGAATTGCAACAGGGGAGCATCCAAGCCAGGAATGGCAATTTCAGCAAATTGAGCCGTCTTGCTAAATGCCAGATCAGTCGGGTTAAACTGCACCTTCATTTGTTGGTGAGTTTCTAAATTCTCAAAATAGGCATGTTGTAAAGCCATATCATTTTGGATTTCATTTTGGATTTTAGATTATGAGATCTGATCGTAGAGCGTTGATTTGACGATCGCTAAAATAGTTCTGGTGTTGTGGAACGATTACTGATTTCCTGATCTTCTCGATTTTGTGCTTCAGTGTATTTTTCCTGCCTCAGTCGGATCATGACTTGTCGAATAATTTGTTCCATCACTGCGTCAGATAACAGATTATTGCTGTCCACCACGTTGACGTTGCTGGTCATGTTACCGATTGTGACTGGCATGTTCTTTCTCCTCTCTTAAAAAGGCGGTTTAGAAGGCTGATGCGATCTCATCTCCCACCTGGGCTAGAGTCGTTCCCGCTGAGTATAAATCCAGACCTTCATGCATAATTTCAAGGGTTTCAATTGCAACTGCATTTTGGGTGGCATTAAAGGTTGGCCCTGTCCATTTGAGCGGTAACCCTCGCTTAAAGACCCAGGTTTTGATCGGTAGTTGTTGTTCATTCAGCAGCATAATCACACCGTCACGTCTTTTGCCGATGCCATTGACGTAAGCAGCGTGCCAGTTCCACAAATCTTCAGACAGAGTAATGCCCCGCTTGAGGATAATATTGGCGTAGGTCATGCGAGTGGGAAATTTATGGACAAAGCGATTTTCCCCGCCCTCGGAATATTCCTCTACTTGCAGGGTAGCCTCCAGCCCAGTGCATTCACTAAATCCACCCGCCACGGCACTGATAGCGGAAGTCAGAGATGACAACACGCTGGAACTATCAATTAACGTAATCACAAAGTTAAAACCAGGAACTGGATCGGAACGAATGCCAGGAATTGCCATAACTCACCTCTCGACAATTTCAAGTTCTTCAACCGTGCGGCCAATGCGAAAGATGATGAATTCCGCCGGATGGGTGGGGGCGACTCCCACATCGGCAATGAGTTTGCCCTGATCCACGATCGCGGGTGGGTTATTGGTTTCATCGCATTTCACAAAAAATGCTTCCGCCGGAGTTGCCCCCACCAGTGCGCCCTGCCGCCAGATGGTTTCCAAAAAGCTGGAAACAGTCAGAACCAGCGATCGCCGCAGGGTAAAATCGTGGGGTTCAAACACCACCCACTGGGTCGATTCATCCACCGCTCTTTCGATCATGGAAAGCAACCGTCGCACGTTGACATAGCGCCAGTCTGGATTGCTGCTCATCGTGCGGGCACCGTATACCCGAATGCCTCGCCCCGGAAAGGCTCGCACACAGTTGATGCCCACCGGATTGAGCAGCGCTTGCTGATCATCATTGAGCACAACGGTGACATCTTCTGCCCAAAACAACTCGCCATTTGCAGGTGCTTTGTGAACACCGACGCTGAAATCGGCGCGGGCATACAGTCCGGCAATATGCCCACAGGGCGGAATGGCTCTGACGGGACTGTTTTCCAGTTGCAGTGGATCAACTACCCGAACCCAGGGATAATAAAGTGCTGCAAATCCTCGTTCGGAATCAAACCGCGATCGCCAATCCAAAATTTCCGGCAGCGTCAGGGAAGTTTTGCCATCCGCTCGCAACACCGCATCTAAAATGGCAACCCGATCTTGATGGCGTTCGCAATGTTCCACCATGACCTGCTGCACCGCAAGAATTTCTGCTTGAGAAAAGCCAGGAGGCATTTCCGGGGACGATTCGGCAAAGACTGAGGCAACTTTTGGGGAGACAGCAGTGGGCAGACAGGGATCATGGGGGGGCGGTAGGTTCGGCACTACTTCTGGCACCAGCACAGGGCGAATGTGAATGTCAGGAATGGCAATCACGCCCACGGTATGATTTCGATCCAGCACACTCAAACCCCGACGATCGGAAGCCAGCGGATCGGTCGTGCCAATCAAGTCTTCGATCGTGAGCGAGGCAATCCCATCCTGCCCACCGGTCAGAAAACCAATTTGATTGATCAAACCCGAGTGACTGGCATCCGGAAGCATCGCTGCGGTACGCACGGTATCAGGCAGCAAATCTTCGACCCGAATCCACTGGGAAGGGGCAAGCCGATCGCTGCCCTGATTGATCAAACGAACAAAATAGCGGGGGTGATCGGGAATCAGGGATAAGTCAGGAAAGACTTCACGGTCTGTGCGATCGCGAATCACCGTGATCGAGAAACTGAGGGCACTGGGACGAATCTGCGTGAGGGCGATCGCAATCCGATTGCCCCACCTCCCTTCGTTGGCTGCGGTCAGGTTCAGCACTGGAGTTCCTGCCGTATTTTTGAAGGTAAGGGCTGCTTTCGTTGCAGTTTCTCCAGCCACCCGTACCACAAAACAAGTGCGCCCACTGTTTTCAAAAAATCCCTTAACGGCATAGGCGAGAAACCCATAGGGCACAAAGTTGCCAAATTGGGCTTGAAACTGTCGCCAGGAATTAATTTGCACAGCCTGATGTAATGGTCCCCGTTCGGCTAATCCAACAAACCCGGCAATGTCCATACGCACGCGCCGGATCACAGGCGGGGCAGCGTCCTGGAACTCAAAATAAACACCGGGCGTTAGATACTCAGGCACAATCTTTTCCTCCTCACACCAGTTCCAATCCCTCATGCACCAGTTCAACAGTTTCGACAACCACATCATTGGTTTTGGCGTTAAAGGGACCGCTATCCCATTTACTGATCCAGGCTTCACGAATTCGCCAGCGCAAAACTTCGCTGCGGTTCTCGTCCAGTAGGACAATATCGGCACTGCGGCGCTCGACGGCACCGTTGATGATTTTTTTACGCCATTCCCACAGGCCCTTATCCTGGGTGTAGCCCCGTTTGAGCACAATGTTGGTGTACTTGCGTAAGCCGGATAATTTGCGGACGTTCATCCGTAAATCAGCCCCCTCGCGGTAGTCAATCGGATCAGTATCGGTGGTCGCTCCGGTGCATTCCATAAAGCCTGCCCGCGCAATTCCATCGATTTCCACCAAAAAATTAAACTGCTGATACGGATCATCTCGTTTGCCAGTTTCCGCCATAGCCTGGTTCTCCTTGATATTGTCGGATTGCGAGAAAATTAGCCTGTGGAAAAATTAACCTTCTTCCAGGGAGGAACCACCCACCCATTGCCCAATCCGGAAGATGACAAATTCTGCGGGTTTAACGGGGGCAATCCCGATCTGCACAATCAACCGCCCATTGTCGATGTCATTCTGGGTCATGGTGGTACGATCGCATTTAACAAAAAATGCTTCTTCAGGAGTTCGACCCATCAACGCCCCATCGCGCCAGACATTGGTAAGAAAACTGGTAATCACTCGTTTGACCCGTTGCCAGAGCGGTTCATCATTGGGTTCAAATACGACCCATTGAGTGCCGCGATCGATGGATTTTTCAATGAAAATGAACAAACGGCGGACATTCACGTATTTCCAATCGGGGTCGCTGGTTAATACCCTCGCACCCCACACCCGTAGCCCTCGATTGTTTTCCCGGAAATTGCGCAACACATTGATATTACGGGGATTGAGAATATCCTGTTCTTCCTTGGTGAATTTCACCTCTAGGTCACTGATGCCCCGGATTGTCTCATTGGCAGGAGCCTTGTGTACACCGCGTTCAATATCACTGCGGGCATAAATGCCAAGCACATGGCCGCTGGGTGGAATCGATACCTGAGTCGTAATGCGCGGATTATCGGGAAACGGATCGTCAATCCGTAGCCAGGGATAGTAGAGCGCGGCATACTTGGTGTCGTAGAGTCCCCGTTGCTCTTGCACGCCTGCCAGATCATCACTCACCTGAGAGTCCAATACAGCAAAGCGATAACGCAACAGTTCACAGTGGTTGATCAGGGCTTCCTGTACCCGCTGAGTCGTGCGACCAGGGATAGCAACAATGCTAATTTCATCAATATTTTTCAGCGCAAATAGCCCCGTGCGATCGCCCGGATCGGTGGCATCGGTTCCGATGTAGGTATCATCTACCACGTCTCCAATGCGATCGTCGCCGTTCATCAGCGATCGCCCTACTGCCACCTGTCGTCCTCCTGGCAATACTTCCCAAATCAAATCGGGGCCCAAGCGTACATTGGTAATAGCCTGAAGCTCAGCAGACGGGCTGAGGGTTCCTGTCGTTAGATCCGCCAACGCATCTTCCACCCGGATTAAATCGGATTCTCCATCGGTGCGTCCATCCGCGCGTCGCGGGGTGGTGGTGGGGGATCGGAAAATCGCGCCCACGACTTTTGTGACGTAGCGGCTATGGCGGGGATCCATAGACAACTGCCGATGTACTTCACTGGCAATCAGTCGGGGTTGTCCCGTGAGCGGATTCATTTGCACACACTCGACCGTCAGACGAAATTCTCGGGTCGTGACACGGGTACCGGCAGCTACCGCAACGGTGTGGCTGTTGGATAAAGTGACCACTTTGCCAGTAATGCCGACCACCTTGCGCAGAACCGGCATGCCAGAGGTAAATTCAATTGCCAGGACAGTTCCCACTTCAATGCCAACGGTCGAGGCCAGGGTCAACGTTGCGTCGCCAGGATTCGGATTAGCAGCGGCGGTTGTGCTCAATACGGGCGGGGTTTCGTCTTCGACCTTCAGGCGCAGGCAGTTGCCCCAGGCACCTGCATCAATGGCTCGTACCCGCAGGTTCTGTCCCCGTTCAGCAATGGTCGCTCCCCGCGAATGATCAAACATCACCCCTCCACCAACCGTCGTTCCTGCCAATCCCTGGATTCCAACCAGAGCCAGATCGACGGTATTTCCCAGGATTTGATACTCCCTGTTTTCGTCCGTTGCCGCACCAATCTCAACGATCGCCCCTGCTATAAAGGCCGCCGCACTGTCCGCCAACATGAGCAAGGTTTGTCCCGTTGCGATCGCCTGCGTCAACGTGCTGCTGGTTGCGGTTTGCGCACGGGTCAACCGAACTACACTATCACTGGTACTGGAAACCCCAGTGCCTGGATGGTTAAACGCCAGGGGATGGTTCACCGTAATACTCGTATCCAGTGGATCAGTCGGGACATTGGCTATCACAAGCGCTTCCTGGGTTGCCCCAGAGCCAATGTGAATAATCTGTCCTGCGGCTAAATTACCCCGGCTGACGAGTGTCAGGGCGCGAGCACCCGCATTGGCGGGTGCCCGTAAAACCAGGGGAGTAAATCCTGCTTCCGGATCTAAGGTAACGACCTGCACCGGGACGGTGCTGCCATGATCGGCATAGGTTGGTTGCCTCAAACCAAAGGCCACTGGAATTCGCAGCCCCACCGTCCGCAAATCTGCCAGCACATGGTATTCCCGATTGGTGGCTGTGGTTGTGCCAATCCGCACAATGTCAGCCGGATCAAAATCTGCTCCACTGCCGCCTAAATCATCTAAAACCAAGACCGCAGTCCCAGTATTGACCGCCTGGTTGAGTTGAGTTGCCGCGCCAGTGGTGTCTTCCTCAACCAATTCCACGGCTTCGGTATTAGGATGGTTACAATTAAGCGGATGCCTTAAGGTGACCGTCCGGTCTGCCGGATCGACTGGAACTGAAGCCACGATCGCAAACTCACGAGTTGGGCTGGTGGCAGCACCAATTCTGAGAATCTTGCCCGCTGCCACATTCGTGCGCGAAGTCAGGCGAACCCGATTTTCTCCGGCTGAGACTGCGCCATCCAGTGTGGTGCTCAAGGCTGGCGTGGCGGCTTTCATGGTTAGTACGACGACGGGGGTTGTGGCTCCAGCCGCATGATTGAAATACAGGGGCGATCGCAATGCCCGAATACCCCGATTGGGTAAAGGTGGCGTTGTCGGCTGATTGACCCGGACATACTCGCTTAAGTTGCCATCATCCAACCGGAGCCAGTCTTGATTGTTAATCGCAGTATTGCTTTCTAAAATCAATGCCGTATGCCCCTGCAAGGCACTACTGGCAAGCCGAGTGGCCGCACCACTCACGACTCCTCGATCAAATAAAATGGCTTCGGCTGAGGTTGCGGTATCGGGTAATACCCGTGTCACATACAACCGCTTCCCACCATTTGTAAAAAAGCCTTCTACCGCATGGGGCAAATACCAGGCGGTACCTGGGTAGCTGCGTCGATCCAAATAACCTCCAAACTGTCGTTGAAAATCGGCAAAACCAGTCACTAAAGTGGCTACATTCTCCGGCCCCCATTCGGTCACCCCGACCATCCCCGCCGTACTGGTGCTAACTCCTTCAATTGGCTTTGGACCCGTATCAACTTCTTCCACGTATACGCCAGGGGCTAAATATTCCGGCATGGGTCGTCTCCTTCAACAGATAACTATAGGGATCGAAATTGGGGAGATGGAGTGAATCTACAGCATCAAGTT
This sequence comes from Oscillatoriales cyanobacterium bin_317, assembly GCA_037442585.1. GTDB lineage: Bacteria > Cyanobacteriota > Cyanobacteriia > Leptolyngbyales > Leptolyngbyaceae > Leptodesmis. Next base: position 6,657 of record JBBIQC010000029.1, on the reverse strand, counting down.
GGAACTAAATAGAAATACTCTTCGTGAGGCGATCGCCCAAAATCGATCGCCAACGGTCGTTCAGGACTGGATCCAAAACCGACAGCAGAACACTGAATGGTAGCGGGATGCGCTGCTGTAATCGTAAAAGCCCTCAATTGGGCGGGATCAACCGGATCTTGAAAAGAGTATTTCCCTCGACGCTCTACATCTGCACTGGTGACCGTTGTAAAAGTAGTTGCTCCCTGCTTGACGGTGATCGTTGCATTGGCAATACCAACCCCTGGATTATCAGCATCAAAAACATATCCCCGGATAAATACCGGATCAGCAGCAAGCAAAACCAAAATGGTTGAAGTGGAGGTTGGCAATTCTTTGGAAACGGGTTGGGCAAAGTCCCAGTTTTGCGGAATGGTGACTGTGAGCAATTGCTCAGCAAATCCCTGCCGAAATTGAGCTGAAGTCGCCCTGATTGTGAGATGCAGTTGATAATCCCTGAGAGCCAGTTCTAGAAACAATAGCTCTGGTCGCCCAGACAGAACGAACGTGCCATCATTCAGAACTTTATCGATCAAAATGGGGTTGATGTTGGGGGGAAATTCTCGAGCTGTGATATGAACGACTCCAATCACGGGTTTACCCGTTCCCTCGTGCAGAACTTTGCCCGTTACCAGAGCAACTTGTGTAATCACATCGGGAATGATAAATCCCATGACCGTTACACTCCTGCCATTTGTGTGTACTCTATTTGCTTGCGCCTTACCTGCTCTGCTCCTATCTCTCGTTCAGAATCAACATAAAGAACCTTGACTTCATAGCTCACAGACATGTAGTAAGGACGCATGAAACTACTCCAGAGCTTGGTCATATCTTCCATTGAAATAGGATTTAAAATAATCCGTAGTTCTTCATTTGTATTTTGTAGTGCCCCCTGCAAGTCAACCCCTTTGACAATGGCATGGTCGTAAAAAATCTGCATCACTTTGCCCAATAATTTGTGGGCATTTTTTGTCGCTTCATCGTCGTCATTTTCGTTATCTTTCATCAAGGGCGTAACCAGATAGAAGAGGTTTAAAGCAAGCGGTGGATATTGCAGTCGATTGCCATTTCTGGGTTCTAAAGCACGATTTTTAACTTCACTGTTCTCAATAACACGGTAGAGAAATAGGGAAAGATAGCTTTTAGAAGGAGTGGTATCAGCAATCAATCTATGGGGTGGTTTAAAGGAGATATATTTTGCCGGATCAGAGTCCAGAATTTGATTTGAGGTTGAATCGAGGTGATTGGTAATCAGAGAGCGTAAGGTCTCATCCACAGCATGAATGACTGGATACTGGCTCATTTTTTAAATGATGATTAAATGTGTTAAGTTTGTTTAATCAAGACTGCCTGCCATGGATTTCCTGCCCTACAAGCAGCAAATCGTTAAAAACGACTGTTTGCAGCCTGGAGTCTTACCTGTCCGTATTAATACCGCGCTCCGAATATACTTACAAGTCACTTGTTTTATCTAGTTAATCCTGACTAGTTCATTTGAGTTAGTCCATTCATGTGACTTGTGCAGATGAGTCTCGTGCATTATCCTGATGCCCTTGTTCGATGTCTGTAGAGACTTTGGCATACTCCAGGTGAGTGACAACTCCCGTTTAGAATCAACCTTCATACTGAGCTAGCAATCATCAATGGATTTTGAACAACTACATCCTCCAGAGATTTGCCGCACGATCGAAACCTGGGGGATGACTTGCCAAAACCTCCCCTCGAACGATGCCATGTTTGCCAAAGAGCGTGAGGTTTTGCACCAACTGCTGATCGCCACAGATACCGCTAAATATCTGTGGGCAGGCGTACATCTGATAATGTTGCATTTGGTTAACCCTCCAGGGTTTGAGCAGTCTAAGGAACTAGTGCATTCTTACGAAGAAGCAAACACTATCACTGAGGAGTCCAAAAAGGCTGACCAAATCGCCTGTCAAATGTGGCAAAAAACAAGAGCTTTTTGGTATTCATTATAGTTTTATTATCAAAGTTAGTATTAGTTCATTCTTCTTTGCAAAAGTTTTCAAGGTGCAGCAAAGAAACTTTATTTATGCAGATCCTGACTCTTTCTCCTAACTCTTTATATGATGGGGAAATGGGGTGTTTTATATTGTGCTAGATAGGATATGTCTACAGAATGCTTTGAAGTGCATTGGAGTAGCCGAATGTCATGGTTAAAAAACTCGATAAGTTACCCTCTTCTACAAGCAAGGCTAATCTTCCTTCAGATTATCAAATCATTGGTAAGTTTTGTATAGACAACTTCCATTTTCTCGTCATCTCTGTGGATGAATTCACAAAGGACTTAGCAACTCTTCTTGATAATCAGATGATTGCCAACGACCCTTTTGCAGTGCTTGGTTACTTTGGCTTCGGGGGGAAAAGGTGCTTGATTGTCAATGGTCGAAGCATTTCAGAGGATTTAGCTCCAGATATTGCCAGCCTTTTGACAGAACGAGAGCTACAAATTGCGGCTCTCATTGCATTAGGTCGGTCGAATAAGCAAGTGGCTCATCAGCTTGGAATTAGTGAATGGACTATTTCCGCCCATCTCCGTCGTATCTACATCAAGCTTGGCGTAGATAGTCGGGCTGCTATGGTTTACCGTTGCTCATCCTTAATCCACAGGGTATATCAACTCGGCACAATGGTGGGAGAAAGCCGTGTATGCAGACCTGAATATAGAACCCTTGAGAAAAGCGACAGCTAATTCGTTAACCCGATAGAAAATGCAGCAAGAAAAAGCGACAATTATTTTATTAAAACACAAAATTCGGGCACTGATTCTGTTAAGCCCTCTTTATCCTTCCCCAAAACTTACCTTCCCTTAACCTCTTCGGTGCACAATCTTAAGGTTAAAGTCTTTAGACGTTGGATTGGAAACACCGAACTATGTTGGAACCTGCTCATACTGTTGAAATCTTTCAAAGACAACCGGATTTGAGAACTTTGAAGCCAGGAGAGGCAATCTACCACGAAGGGGATGTTGCTGATTATATGTACGGCATCATCGAGGGAGAGGTAGAAATGGTGAAGCATGGCAGGGTGTATGAAACGTTAAAGGCTGGACAGGTCTTTGGCATCGGTGGCATTCTGGGTGTTGGCCCCCGCCAGTCTGATGCGATCGCCAAAACCGATTGCAAACTGGCGTACCTGGAGCAAAAACATTTCCTGTTTGCCGTCCAGGAAACCCCCATGTTTGCCATTGAGGTGATGAGGAACTATTCCATCCGCCTCAGACGGTTAATGGATGCCTCATGCGAGGGGGAATGATGGTTCTATCACTTCCTGAACAAGCGGATAGTTTACCCTTTGCCCTGGAACATCTCAGCCATACCAATCCCTATGCTTTGTTGAAAGCAATGACCCTGTTGCGGCAGATGGTTCATGACCAGGGACAGGCTATGTTTGAGCAGTGGCGATCGCGCATCCATCGACCTGACTTCCTTCCCAGTGCGCTGAACCTGGCTTACTATCTGGCTCTCCGACGCTATGATTTGCGTCCTTTGCAAACGGCTTTAATGCCCTGGGGGTTGTCCTCTTTGGGACGAATTGAAGCACGAGTGATGCCCAATCTGGATGCGGTAATTGCAACTCTGAGTGCGATTTGCCATCTGGATCCGGCTTCCTGTCTTCCTCGTCCTGTGCCTGCGGATTTCTTTGCTGGCGACCATCAACTGCAGCATCATACGGAAGAACTGTTTGGCAAAGCGGTGGACGATCGGCGAGTTCGTATCATGGTCACTTTACCCACTGAAGCGGCGGAAAATTATGACCTGATCCGAGACTTGATGCAGCGGGGAACAACCTGTGTTCGCATCAACTGTGCTCACGATACTCCGGATCAGTGGCTGGCCATGATCAACCATGTGCGACGAGCCAGTCGGGAAACGGGACGCGCTTGCAAGGTATTGATGGATCTGGGCGGCCCCAAACCTCGCACTGGGGAAGTCTTCCATCCAGTTGATCAAAAGCGTGTATGCAAAGGCGATCGCATCTGGCTCTCGCGGGAGGTCATGCCACCTTCCAGCACCGAAGCGATCGTTCTCGACTCCTTACCACCCGGTTACTTTCAGACTGGATGTATGCTGCCCGGAATCATCGAGCATTTACAGGTGGGAGCCTCTGTCTGGATTGACGATGGCAAGATTGGCGCACGGGTGGTAGATACTCATCATTCCCTATCCGCTGAGAGTCAGGATGGGGTATTGCTGGAGGTGATGCAGGTTGGCCCGAAAGGTGCCAAGTTGCGGCCTGAAAAGGGGATGAATTTTCCCGATACTCAATTGCCCCTGAATCCGTTAACGGATCAGGACTTGCAAGATCTAGATTTTGTGGTGGCTCATGCCGATATTGTGGGTTATTCCTTTGTGCAAACGGCGGCAGATATGGAACGCTTGCAAAACGAGATTGCAGATCGATTGCAGGGACGGACATCTAAGCTGGCGATCGTCGCCAAGATTGAAACTCCTACAGCCGTGCAGTATCTCCCCGAACTGATTGTGCAGGCCGCAGGTCGCTTTCCTTTTGGAGTGATGATTGCGCGGGGAGATCTGGCGATCGAGATTGGGTATCAGCGGCTGGCAGAAATTCAGGAAGAAATCCTCTGGCTCTGTGAAGCGGCTCACGTTCCGGTGATCTGGGCGACTCAGGTGCTGGAAAATCTGGTGAAAACAGGGCTGCCCTCACGGGGAGAAATCACCGATGCAGCGATGGCAGAACGGGCAGAATGCGTCATGCTCAATAAAGGCCCATTTATTGCGGAAGCCGTTAACATTCTGGATGATGTGCTAACCCGGATGCAGGCGCATCAACTGAAAAAGACTTCCCAATTACGGGCACTGCATTCCTGGTAATTCCACCCCCTAAACCTATGAAGATATTGGTGCTCAACGCCGGATCCAGCAGTCAGAAAAGTTGCCTCTATGATCTGCCCGACGATCGCTTACCAGAAAATCCGTTAGAGCCTGTGTGGGACGGCTTTGTGGACTGGACTCACCATCAGGGCTTTGCGGAGGTGCGGGTGAAGACGGCCGCAGGAGCGGTACTCAAAGAAGAGATTCAAACGACCGATAAACCCGCCGTAGTCCAGCACTTGATGAATACGTTGTGGCAAGGTGAAACGCAGGTCATTGCAGAACCTGGTGAAATTGCTGCCGTAGGGCATCGAGTTGTTCATGGGGGAGACAAATACCAGGAACGGGTACGGATTACGCCAGCGGTAAAAGCCGCGATCGCCGAACTCGCCGTCTTTGCCCCGGTACATAATCCCGCCAACCTGGAAGGCATTGAAACCACCGAGCAAATTTTGGGGCCAACCGTTCCTCAGATCGCCGTTTTCGACACCGCGTTTCATGCTCACCTCCCTCCACCAGCCTATACCTACCCCATTCCTTACCGTTATCTGGAACAGGGCATTCGTCGCTATGGATTTCATGGCATCAGCCACCAATACTGCACCCACCGAGCCGCTCAACTCCTGGGTCGGAACCTCCAGGAGTTGCGTTTAATTACCTGTCATTTGGGCAATGGTTGCTCCCTGGCTGCGATTCAGAATGGGGTCAGCATTGATACAACGATGGGCTTCACGCCCCTGGAAGGCGTGATGATGGGGAGTCGTTCTGGTTCCATAGATCCTGGAATTTTAATTCACCTTCTGCGCCAGGAGAACTATACAGCCGAGGAATTGGACAAGCTGCTGAATCGTGCTTCTGGCTTGCAGGGAGTCTCTGGAGTCTCCGCCGATTTGCGACAGGTGATGAGCGCGATCGCCGATGGCAATCAGCAGGCCAAACTGGCTTTTGATGTTTACATTCATCGCCTCCGAGCAGGGATCGGCTCCATGCTGGCCAGTCTGGGAGGACTGGACGCTCTGGTCTTTACCGCAGGTGTAGGAGAAAACTCCGCCCCTGTGCGAGCCGCCACCTGCCAAAACCTGGCCTTTCTTGGCCTGAAACTGGACTCCGACAAGAACAACTCTCACCCCGTTGATCAGGACATTGCCACCCCAGATTCAACCATCCGAGTCCTGGTGATTCATACGCAGGAAGACTGGGCGATCGCGCAGGAATGCTGGAGGTTAGTAACCAGCGATCGCCCAATGATGCATAATCATTCACGGTGATCACCATTCCCTGATCCCCAATCCCTAATCCCTAATCCCGATCCCCTCCAATGCTCGTTTGGTTCATGCATGGTGCTTCTGTCCGGCAACCCGCCTATGCCGATCCGTTGCGATCGCGCCTGATTGCAGAATTTACTGCTCTGGGCTTACCTATCCCAGAGTTCTATTCCGCTTACTGGGGAGACACCCTGGGCAATACCAACGAAATTTGGGACTTTGTGCAGCAAGATCTGGAAGCCTTCAAATTTGAGCATCCCCAGATCGACGTGGATGATGTGTTTCACTATCGCCAGCGCCGAGAACAACTGATCAATGGCTTCTTCCACGACATCTTCAAATACCTGAGTAGTGAGCGAGGCAAGGAAATCCGGCACACCGTTGCCACCCAATTTCTGGACTTCCTGACTGACAATCCCCTGGAAGAAGACCTGCATATCGTGGTGCATTCCCTGAGCAGCGTTATTTTGTGGGATCTGCTGTTTTCAGAAGCTTATAGCACTGAAGGGGATCCGGCC
>JBBIQC010000028.1:0-17712 GCA_037442585.1 Oscillatoriales cyanobacterium bin_317 | reverse complement strand
AAATGGATATGCTGCTGTCTACTGGGGAGCAGGTGTCGATCGCTCTCCTGAGTATGGCCTTACAGGAATTGGGGCAACCCGCGATCTCGCTCACGGGCGCTCAGGTAGGAATTGTCACGGAGGCGGAATATAGTCGTGCCCGGATCCTGCGGATTGAAACCGATCGTCTGAATCGTCACCTGGCTCAGGGAGAAGTGGTCGTTGTAGCGGGATTTCAGGGAATTAGCAGTACCGATGACCTGGAGATCACGACTTTAGGACGGGGTGGATCAGATACGTCAGCGGTAGCTCTGGCTGCAGCCCTCCATGCCAATTACTGCGAAATTTATACCGATGTGCCGGGAATTCTGACTACAGATCCACGCCTGGTGCCAGATGCCCAATTAATGGCTGAAATTACCAGTGATGAAATGCTGGAACTGGCGAGCCTGGGAGCAAAAGTGTTGCATCCTCGTGCGGTGGAAATTGCCCGTAATTTTGGTGTGCCGCTGGTGGTGCGCTCCAGTTGGACGGAGGATCCGGGAACCTGGGTGATTTCCCACGCGCCGAGTGGACGATCGCTGGAAGGGTTGGAACTGACCCGTGCCGTGGATGCCGTGGAATTTGATACCGATCAGGCAAAAGTTTCTCTGCTGCGTGTTCCCGATCGTCCCGGTGTCGCCGCCCGCTTGTTTGGCGAGATTGCCACCCAGGATTTGAATGTAGACCTGATTATTCAATCCATCCATGAGGGCAATTCCAATGACATTGCCTTCACCGTGGCCAAAGACTCTTTGAACCGGGCGGAAGCGGTTGCCAATGCCATTATTCCCGCTCTGTGTGGTGGAGTTCCAGCGGCGACGGATGCAGAAGTGATGGTCGAGCAGCAAATTGCCAAAGTCTCGATCGCGGGTGCAGGCATGATTGGTCGCCCCGGTGTGGCCGCGCAAATGTTCTCCACCCTGGCCGCAACGGGAGTGAATATCCGCATGATTTCTACCTCAGAGGTAAAAGTCAGTTGTGTGATTGCTGAGGAAGATTGTGATCGCGCGATCGCCGCCCTCTGTCTGGCCTTCGATGTCAATACTTCTCCCGTCGATCAAGAAGCCGCCCCCATCCAAAATGCAAAATCCAAAATCCAAAATTCCCCCCTCCCTCCCGTTCGCGGTGTAGCCCTGGATCAAAAGCAAGCACGTCTGGCAATTCGTCATGTCCCCGATCGACCGGGGATGGCGGCTCGGATTTTCCAACTGCTGGCCGATCATAATGTCAGTGTAGACATGATCATTCAATCCCAGCGATGCCGCTTAGCCAACGGTGAAACCACTCGTGACATTGCCTTTACTGTTGCCCAAATGGATGCGGAATCTGCGCGTCAGGCCATTGTAGCCGCGTCTCCTGATTTAGGATGCGGTGAGGTGGTAGTGGATCCGGCGATCGCCAAAGTCAGCATTGTGGGAGCAGGGATGGTGAACCAACCCGGAGTGGCAGCGCGGATGTTTGCGGCACTGGCCCAGCATCAGATCAATATTCAAATGATTGCGACCTCTGAGATTAAGGTCAGTTGCGTCGTGGCTGAAGCGGATGGAGTGAAGGCATTACAAGTCATTCACGATGCCTTTGAGCTCTCTGGCAACCAAAAAATTCAGGTGCCTGCTTAGCTTACAGCAACTCTCTGAGAAACAAACGGCAACAAAATTGTTGACGTACTTGGCAATTAATCGGCATCGAAATCAATAACTCCAACTTCTGTCCTGTGATTGGGCTGATTTACTGACATCGGCGATCTTCTACCCGAACGATTTGCCCATCCTCCAGGTAAGAAATCGCATCAGCAAAGGAAGTGAGTCGATAATCGTGAGTGGCCGCCAGTACAGTTGAGCCGTGGTGAGTCGCCAATTGACGGAATAACTCTCCCACCACTCGTCCATTTTGAGAATCTAAAGCTGAGGTTGGCTCATCCGCAATGATTAAAGCCGGATAGCTTGCCAGTGCCCGGGCAATTCCAACCCGTTGCTGCTGCCCAACAGACAACACCCGTGCTGGAAGTCTGGCTTTATTGCCCAGGCCAACAGCCTCCAGTAATGCCTCAGCCTGCTGTCGTGCTGCCTGACCATGAATTCCCTTAAAGTGCAGCGCAAGCTCTACATTTTCCAGAGTTGTTAAGGCTCGCAGCAAATTGTGATCCTGAAACACAATTCCCATCTGGTGTAGTCGAAGTTGATCTAACTCCTGCCGGGACATCTGATTCAAGTGTTGCCCCAAAAGCATGACCTCTCCTGCTGTCGGCCTCATTAATCCAGCAACAATCAGCAGCAACGTTGTCTTACCTGCCCCATTTGGCCCCATGAGTAAGTGGACTGTTCCTGCTTCTACTTGCAAATCAACGGATTTCAAGGCTTGAAACGGTTGCGATCGCGATTCAAATACCATATCAATTCCCTGGGCCGCAATGGCGATCGCAGGCTGATCATGGGACTGCTCGACAGGCACGCCCCCACGTCGAACAGCGTCAGACACGATTGCAGGAAAACCGACCATGCCCTTTCACCTCCCATCCTTCAGTCCACGGGACTCGCGATCGGAACCTACCTCTATTGTGCAGCCAAGCTAAATCTGTCGCCCATTCAGTCACCAACCGTAATGGATCAACTCTCACCTCTTCACTCTCAACTCTCAATTTTTAACTCCCTCCCTCCCGTACCGTCCCAGTCGAGTTTTCCTCCCTTCCGATAGGGGACAAGCGATTGAGATAATAACAGTAAAGAAAAATTAAACCTTGTTCAAGTCCAGAACCGTAGTTTCTCTTATAGGAAAACGACCGTTCTCTAGCTGGACTTGGTTTACATGAATTCCCACGATCGTAGAAATCTCTAATACCGGACTGTTAATCAGGAGAAAAGGGTATGAATCAAATCAAAACGGTTGCCCTGTTAGCCCTCTTAACGGGTTTGTTGGTGTTGCTTGGAGGCGCGATCGGGGGCAAAACGGGCCTGTTAATCGGGCTGATTCTGGGAGCAGTGATGAATTTAGGCTCCTGGTTTTTCTCAGACAAAATTGCTCTAGCTGCCTATAATGCTCAACCTGTGAGTCCGGCTGAAGCCCCTGACCTCTATCGGATGGTGGAGAGACTGGCGCAAAAAGCGGGAATCCCAACCCCTGCTGTTTATATCATCCCCACTCCGTCTGCCAATGCTTTTGCTACGGGAAGAGATCCTCAACATGCGGCTGTGGCTGTGACTCAAGGCATTTTGCAAATGATGCCAGCCGATGAGTTGGAAGGGGTGATTGCCCACGAACTGAGCCACATTCTTCACCGGGATACGCTGACTCAGGCGGTAGCGGCCACAATCGGAGGAGCCATTTCTTACCTGGCTCAAATGGCTTACTGGTTTGGAGCATTTGCTGGCAACGATCGCAATCGGCCTAACCCGATCGCCCTGTTGTTGATGACAATTCTGGCTCCGATCGCAGCGACAGTGATCCAGATGACCATTTCTCGCACTCGCGAATTTGAAGCCGATGCGGGAGCGGCAAGACTGACTGGTAATCCTCGTGGGTTAGCAAATGCGCTGCAACGGTTGGAAATGGGTGCCCGTCAGTTACCGATGGAAGGTAATCCTGCCTTTTCACCGCTGCTGATTATCAATTCCATGTCTGGACAGGCGTTTGTTAACTTATTCTCAACCCATCCTTCCACAGAAGCCCGAATTGAACGGTTAATGCGCCTGGAACAGGATATGGGCGGCTCTAGTTTTAGGCGATCGTTATAGAGTAGTCAGCAAGAGATAGCAAGAGATTCGCGAACTTGATAGGCCGCTATGGAAAGAATAGTCGCAGCCTGTTCTATTTCTTCAGCAGTTGTGAATTTGCCAAGCCCAATTCGCAAAGCCCCATCTACTGTGTCTTCCGGTAAATTCAGGGCTGGCAAGACATGGGAAGGAGCTTCAACCCCAGATGAACACGCTGAGCCAGTAGATATTGCAAGTTGATGACGAACTCGAGCAATAATTGCACTATTGGGAATATCAGGAATCGATACATGAAGATTACCTGCTAATCGATGGTTCGTGTCACCATTCACAACTAATCCAGAAATTTTTTCTAAGAGCAACGTTTGAAGTTTGTCGCGTTTTATCGCGATCGCCCGCTCGTCTTCTTCCATCTCCAGCGATCGCAATCGACAAGCTTCTCCCAGTCCCACAATTCCTGGAACATTGAGCGTGCCCGATCGCATTCCCTTCTGATGCCCACCGCCAAACATCAGGGGTTCCAGGTGATAGCCTTTACGCACAACCAGTGCTCCTATACCTTTGGGGCCATAGAGCTTATGGGCAGAAATGGCGAGATAGGTCATTCCCCAGTCTGTAAATCGAATTGGAATTTTCCCGACTGCTTGAGACCCATCACAAAGAAAAGGAATGTTGTAGCGTTGAGCGATGTCAGCGATCGCCTGAATCGGGTAAAGATTGCCAATCTCGTTGTTTGCGGCCATGACACAGAGGAGGGACAGCCCCTCGGCGCAAACTTGCTCCAAATGTTCCAGGTCAAGCCTGCCTCTGGAATCTACTTGGAGGTAAACCAATTCAGCCCAACCTCGTTTCTCCAAAGCACGACAGGTATCGAGGACGGCTTTGTGTTCGATCGGCAGCAGGCCAATTCGGTGTTTGCCCTCACCTCCAGCCCCTCTCCCAGGCGGGACGAGGGGAGCAGGGAGACTGCCCTGAATGGCCAGATTAATACTTTCGGTTGCACCGGATGTCCAAACGATTTCTCGCGGTGAGGCTCCGATCAGGTCAGCAACTTGTTGGGCAGCTTGTTTGACAGCAGCTTCGGCGCGATCGCCCCACTGGTGATCCACGCTACTGGCGTTGCCGAATTCGGTGGTCATGAAATGGTAGACGCGATCGGCCACGCGCGGATCAACCGGGGTAGTGGCGTGGTAGTCGAGGTAAATCACGGGACTGCTGACTGGAGCGCTGTGACAAACGCCTGGTGTTCGGGGGTGGCGATGCCCTGCTGCAACACCGCGAGGACAGCGGCGAGGTCGTTGGCCAGGAGGCGATCGCCCGCTAACCAGAGTCCTGGAAATTGCCGACTGCGAAGAATCCCATCAGCATCAGGGGACAGAGTATGGTATTCGCCCTCGTTCAGGTAGAACCAATCGATCTGTGGGTCGTAGGTGCGCCACACAATGTATTCCTGCACTCCGTTGCGGCGATAGACCCGCAATTTGTCGTGCAGGTCGTAGGAGGCGCTGCTGGCGGCAATTTCCACAATCAGTTCTGGTGCCCCTTCGATGTAGTCGTCTGGGCTGATGGTGGATCTGCCGCCCTGGGTCAGTCGCAGGATGGCATCCGGTTGGGGTTCGTTGTCTGCATCGAGGCGAATGGTGGGAGCATCAGCTGCTTCAACACCAGGGGTGGCCGCACAATAGGTTCCGAGCCAGGTGGTGACCAGCAGGTGGGGTTGACCGTGACTGCGATAGCGGAGGGGAGAGGCCACGTAAACAACTCCTTCGATCAGTTCGGCTTTTTTGAGGTTGGGCATGGCGGCGTAGCGGCGCTCAAATTCGGCGCGGGTGAGGCGATCACCACTTTCTAGTGGAGGTAATTGCAAGAGTCGTTCTGAGGTCATGAGGTTGGTTGGGCAGGAGGGGACTGGGTTTCCAGGGTGACATCTGCGTAGAAGTCGGTGAGGTTGCCACTCCAGTCGATGCTGGTCAGTTGGAGGGCGGGTTGGTCGGCGGTGTAGGATTCGGCATCCGGCTCCCCGCAGGTGGGAGCGAAGTAAGGCTGCGACGTTGAGGGCGATCGTCACATGGGCATCGCTGGCTCCAGCCATCGCCACAATTTCCCCGTTGATGTACTCGTGTTTAACGGGGCGGCGGGCTTCAAACTGGAGGTAGTCATCGGGGGTGAGGTGGGGCGGCTGAGCAGCGGTGATCATGGCGGCGGACAACCCTCAGTGTGGACGGTAAGCAGGAGTTTAATGGGCTTCCAGGCGTTGATAGTATTCTATCAGGGTGGTTTCAGCCTTTAGTAGACCAGTGCCGCGATCGCCCTACAGCGAGCAGCGATCGCACGGCCAGGTTCTGAGCAATTGCATTTTCCTGACACCTTTGATACAGTCTGACTAGGACTGGTCAGGTTTACAAATGGCGACATCTCTCACAGAATCTAATCATGCTTCGCCCCCAGGTCTGGACAAGCTCAAAGGTTGGAAGCTTGAAGACGCCAAAGCTCGGTTTAGTGAGGTTGTGCGGCTTGCTCGTGACGAGGCTCCCCAACGCATTACGGTGCGAGGGGAAGATGCCGTTGTGATTTTATCGGCAAAGGATTTTGCCAAGCTATTGCCGCTGCTGGAGCAGCCTAGCCTGCATAAGTTACTATCCCAGTCGCCTCTCAATCGGCTAGAGTTTGAGCCAGCAGAAGCTCAGATGCCGGTTCGAGATGTTGAGCTATGAAGGGCTGGTTGCTTGATACCAATATTATTTCTGAATTGCGGAAAACGAATTGCCATCCTACGGTTAAGGCTTGGAGCGAGCAACAGCCTCCCCAATCGTTCTATTTAAGTACAGTAACTCTGGCGGAAATTCGTTTTGGCATTGAGCAGGTTCAGGATGAGGAGTTTCGTCGGGAGCTGATGGAATGGCTAGATGGCACCCTGCGTCCCTGGTTTAGCGATCGCATCTTAGGCATCAGTGAAGATGTGATTTTGGTATGGCGACGTATGGTGGAAAAGGGGCGTAAACGAGGCTATACGTTCAGTCAACCGGACTTGTTTATTGCGGCCATTGCCTCAATTCATAATCTTTATGTGGTGACAAGAAATGTCAGGGATTTTGAAGAGGCTGAAGTGCCGGTTTTTAACCCGTTTCTTGATGCTGAACCGAGCTAAATCACAGGACTGCTGACTGGATGCAGCACAGTAGGTTCCCAGCCAGGTGATGAGCAGCAGGTGCGGTTGACCATGACTGTGATAGCGGAGGGGGGATGCCACGTAGACGACTCCTTCGATGAGTTCAGCTTTTTTGAGGTGGGGCATGGCAGCATAGCGGCGCTCAAACTCGGCGCGGCTGAGGCGATCGCCACTTTCCAGGGGAGGAAGTTGAAGGAGTCGTTCGGCGGTCATGGCGGCAAGGACGCTAAGGGGCTATGGCTTGATAGTATTTTAGCAGGGCGGTTTCAGCGAGGTGCTGGAGGTGGCCTTTATCGGTGTCGGTGAGGCTACGCCAGAGGGCTGGGTCAAACTTGAGCAGCGTCAGTTCCTTGAGTCGTCGAATAAACTTGCGTCGCTCAAATTTTTCAAAGGGATTTGCTATCACTCGATCGCGATTTGACGCCTGAGAATACTCATGTACTCGCCATCGTTTTCAGTGGGTAAGAGCTTACTCCACTCAAACGTTTCTGCGTAGCCTTTGATGTGAAGGATTGAGATAGTACGGGCGATCTTTGCTTTATAGCAATCCAAAATATGGTGGCTTGGCGCTTGTCATACGTAGCAGGTGTAGCATCAGGCAACATCTGGGGCTTGCCATAATTTAAACCCTTGATTAGTTGCCAGAGAAACCAGAGGATGAATCACATTGCTGTAAGCGTTTCGCAGTTTTTCCAAATCCAGTAAATCATCTTGGGTGTGAATATTCAAACCTTCAATATAGGATTCAACTGTCTTTTCCCAAAGATCTTGAGACACTTTTTCATGATAAATGCTCAAGCCCAGATGCTGTGCTGCGACGAATTTCTCTAAAAATTTAGATGGGGGTAAGTCATTTGATTTTGAGGAATTAATCGCAGGTGTTGTCGGCACTAAGTTCCACAGTTGATCATGCGCGATAAATGACCAGGGCAAGTAATGATCGAGCGAGAAGGATTCAATATCAATTTTCTGGCCTGAGTAAATACAGTGAAAATCTGTATTTTGCAAGATAAGTTTCCAGTAAGTTGTCTGTTTGGATAATGACTCTCGTTTGCTAGGCGCAAATAACTTATAAACTAACCCTGGGGTGTTAGGGTTGCGCCTTTGCATATAGTTCAACCATTCCCATGCAGCCCAACCTCGGACAATACCATAGTGTTTTTGAATGTAGCTCGCCCAGGCGGGATGAACAATAATAGATTGACAACTACTGTACTGATTGGAGTCAAAGCGATATAAAGGTTTACGTTTGCCAAAACTTGATTCTGCTACTCTAGGGACTGCATAATCCAAATTACTACCTTTATTTCTGTTCGGAATATTTGTCAATTCCTCTTCAAAAAAAGGTGTTATTAAACGAAATGGAACGAATCTCTGAAGCTTCTTGACAATACTTACCAGATCTTGAGATTCAATAGTTGCACGTAATAGCTTTTTATCGGTATCAGTAAATTTAAGAATCGGTTCTGATATTACCAAATTCAAAGAATCAAGATTTTGAGTGATTTTATCTTGGGTGCCAAATGCCAATTTAAAGTATGTGTGAGGATACCAGGCATTAGCCAGCATCTCAACAATTAACTCTTGAAATGTGATTGGTTGGGAGACATCGAAGTTACGTCTCTTCAAAATATCGAGAATGGAAATAAAAAATACAAACTTATAAGAATTTGTAGTGTCTGTGAATAATCTGGACAGTGCAGCAATATTGACTTCCTCTGATACTGGAAGTTTTGGGGAATTACCGGTGTAGTATCCTGAGCTTTTTTCCGCCATACCGATGGGATGAGCCAATATTTGACCAGAAAGTACTCAACGAGATTAAAACTTGCCGATCGCTATTTCCCTATCCTATTCGCGTTCTGAACGAAAGTCATCCGGCAGTTCGTTCAGTGCTACCCCCAAAGCTTCACAGAGAGCTTTCATTTGAGGGACAGTCAAGCTGGCTGCACCAATCCCCCGTTCCCAATTGCTAATCGTTTTGCTGCTCACACCAATCAACCGTGCCAGCCCTTCCTGAGATAAGCCAACTCGCTCTCTTAGCTCTCTCAGGGTTGGTTGCCGCTCTGGACTGGGTGGGGTCTGCATTCCTGGACGTTTCCTCTAGCTACTTGACAAATAGAAGTCATTTCTAGAAAATTGTTCTAGTAAAACTTCTGAGTAAAGATTTCCTCTGCGCTCTGGTAGGCACTATCCCTAGTGTCTCATTTGGTTTTGCCTCAATTCAAGCATTTCAACAAACCCTATGAGCTATCTCAATGTCTGGGCAGTGGTGCGTCTGCTGCCCAATATGCAGCGTGTCGTGGTTCGCCGTTTTCGTCGTCGCGGTGATGCAGAGAACTATGTGTTGATTCTGCGGCGATACCTTCAGGACGCTAATCTGATGATTGTATTTGATCCACCGTCTAGAGAGATAAACCCGGTTGCCCATTCCAGAAAACTGGAAAAATCTGGCGTGTTTTCGTCATCATCCAAAATAGAGCTAAGAGACTGAATCAGCGGCTTGTTGGGCGTTGCACGGTCGTTTTCGTAGGCTTTCTCCAGTAATTCGCTAGCGGTTTCCCAGCAACGAAACACCTGGTACGACAATTCACCGTCTTCTTTCATCGGTGGCTTCGTGTCGGCGAGATGGGGCTTTGCCGATCGCTGCTCAATCACACCATGTCTAGCCAGCGTGTCTAACTGCTGCCGCAACTGATCTTTCTTAATTCCTAGAAGGCTAGCCAATCCCATCTCTGCATTCAGGATGTCATCCACCAGAACCGTTGATCGCGCCTTAAAATCCCGCTCCCAAATCTTTGCTAGTAAATACCCGGTGGTATAAGGATTCGACAGGCATGGATTGCCAATTGAATAAGTTTTTCGACAGCAAGTAAGAAACTGGCTGTTTGCGATCGCTGCTGAATCCGTGTAGGTTTTCAGAATTGACCGAGTGACCTTACGCAATGAATCGGTTGACTCAATTGAGGATACATTTGCGAAGTAATTCAATAACTCATCTTGAGTAAATTCTGAATGCTCTGGCAAAAACTCAAACACAAACAGTTGCCATAGGCTGCGATCGCCAGAACTTAAATAAAAGTGAATCAGCCAATCTGTGACTGTTGCTTCCAAATAGGGATCTTTGGTTACGACTAACTTACCCTCAGCCGTTAAACCCTGGTCATCGAGCAAATTGGCTGCGATCGCCCATTTTCTTGCATTGCGAAGAGCCGCCGCCGAGGGGGGTTGGGCGGTGGGGCTGGGGGTCAGCAGGTGACGCAGGGCCTCTTTGTGGAGCGGGGCGAGTGGGGGGAGGGTTGGCATTGGGAAACAACATGAGGATAGGGCCATTTTCTTTGGGGAACGCTGCGCGATCGGGTTAGAGGAGCATCCTGAATCTTTTGAAGAGGCATATCATGATTTTCCTGATGACGCAATGTGAACTAAGATTCCTAAAATCTGTTCGACAGGCGGCATCGCATACTCTTTGAGGTCAAAGGTAACGATTTGGTGTTCTAGCTTGAGAAATCGCCATAAGCTACCGCTTGTCACAGTGCCATAAATTGTAGCAACAGCATTTCCTTGTTGCTGGTTAAACCTTTGTGCTGCTACCATTTCCGCGATACATTGCCCCAGCCCTGCATCCAGTTCACCTTTTTTGGCTTCAACGATGACCGCAACTGGGGCTGTAATAATCACTTGTTCAGGCGATTGACTAATTAAAAAATCGCATGTTCCATTGAGTCCTACCGATGGATCGATGGTAAAGTCAGTACCCGAAAATACGCTGACCTGATGATGTAAGGTCTCTCGTACTTCTAGCAAAAGTGGACTGATTAACAGTTCAGATCTCGCTTTTTCCGTGCCAATGGCAACAGCTAATGGAAAACTACGTTCCAAAAATTCTTTTAGATAGGGGCTGGGACTGATGGACGAAACAGACGATAAAAATGAGTCATCCTGCGTCTGCAAGCTAAAATCCTGTAAGACTTTTCTGAGACTAAAATCACTGTAAGCCATCACTATTGCATCGTCAGAACAGTAGTAGAAATCACCACCAAGGCACAAAGCAGACAAAGTAAGTTCTTGGTGTCCTCTGTGGCTCTGTGGTTCTTTTTTTGCAACCGCCTAACCATCTGGCTCTACCCCCAGCGCTCTCAACTGCTCTGCTAATCGCTGCGATCGCGCCTCCGCCTGGGCTGCTTCTGCCATCGCCTGGGCAGCAGCCTCTGCTGGGGTTGGCACCAACTCCCCCGACTGCGTAAAGTAGCGCAACTGCCCATCCTGCACCCCCAAAAACAGCCCCAGCACCTCACTCCAGCAACCGCCTGCCTGATTGGGGGCGATGGCTTCGTAGTGTTGCCCAACCAGTCGATAGCCCTCAAACTCCAGAGTGTCTGGCGAAAACCAAAAATACTCCGGAGTTCTGAAGCGATCCTGGTAAAGGGCTTTTTTCAGGCTGCGATCGATTTGAGCCGTGGCAGGGGACAGCAACTCAATAATCAGGTCGGGATACTGCCCGCCTTCCTCCCACACCACCCAGGATGTTCGGGGTTTGCGCTCAGTGTGAGTCACCAAGAAGAAATCTGGGCCTCGAAAGTCGCGCTTTTTAAGCTGGTCACGGCTGAAGTAAATGGTGAGGTCAGCCCCGATGAAAAAGTCGGTGCGATCGCGCCACAGCCATTCCAGACAGGCCACCAGGAGCGCCAACTGAGCATAGTGTAACGAACTTTCCATCTCCGGTTCATTGCTCTCCAGTTGACGGGCATCGGGCATTAAATCTGCCAATTCCTGAGCCGTTAGTGTCATGATGGGTTTCTCTCCACGCTGAGACGGATTCCCGGTGTCTCCATTGTACAAGCCTGTCAAGGGAAGATTTGAGACAGGGAGAGGGGCTGCTCTCCCACCGGCAGCGCGATCGCACTAGAGGGGATGAAAATACGACGATTCAGATAGCCAAACTGCCCCGGCGTAATTTGAGCGGGTTCGCTGTAGGCTTCCAGCGTGCGATCGCTCACATTAAACAGCCAGTAATCGGGAATTCCAGCTTCGGCATAGAGCGATAGCTTGACGGTGCGATCGTACTCTAACGATGAATCTGCGACCTCGATGACCAGCAGCGTATCGGCAGCAGTGGGGTGGGCTGTTTCGTAATCATCTTCCCGATTTTGCACGATCGCAAAATCCGGCTCTGGTTCCCCATTAAAGGCGATGGTGATGGGTGACTGGCATTGGAGAGTGGCGCGATCGCCAATGATTGGAGGTAAAATTCGCAACAGCCGTCGAATACAGGTTTCGTGGGCGGTACCTCGTGCGGCCATTTGGATTAACTCCCCCCGAATCAGCTCAATGTGGTCATCTTCGCCCAGAAAGCCCAATGCCGCTAAACGGTGATAATCTTTCACCGTAAACCGCACGGGTTGCGGTGTGTGCATGGGTTGTGTGGTGGGTGCCGTCGTGATCATCAGCCAACCTCCTATCCGTTTTCTCTATACCAATGGTGCTGACGATGCCATATGTACCAGAATGCCTAAACCAAGTCGAGCTAGAGAACGGTCGTTTTCCTATCAGAGAAACTACGGTTCTGGACTTGGACAAGGTTTAAATATGACAGGCAAGGCAGGGCAAGGTATCATCTTCTTCCTCTAGAACAGATGCCAGTACGTCTGCTAGAGGCTGTTTTTGTAGGCTTTGCTGTTGCTTTGCCATCGCCTTTTCATGATCAGCAATAATTTGGTCTTTGCGCTCTAGCAACTCTAATAGTGTTTCACCTTGCGTCCAGGTATAGGTTCTGCCATCTCGATGATTTTGCTCGTATGCAACCGCTTTCTGGAACAGGTCAGGATGCTCCTGAGCCAGCATCACCCATTCATACTTGCGTTGAAAGAAACAAAAATAACAGCCCGATCGACTGCGCCACTCGTAGTATTTAGGCAACCCAATGCCGCTCTCCTCCAACAGTCGCAAAATATCTGCCTTCACCAGCCCCCGCTCCTTAAACGGGTAAACCGCTTTGATATTTGGCCTGGTAGAAATATAGCCATCTCGATGCTCATCAGCCCGAATCCCGACATAACTAATGGCTGCGTCATTGCCGATAAAGGCTTCCAGGGGCTTGATTTTAAGCTGCTTCGTACACCATCGCATCTGGGGCGAAGGTAATGCCCCTCCATAAACGTCTAACCAGTGATCAAACCCTCGCTCTGCACTCAAATACTGAATTTTGATTCCTAAACGGGCTTTAATCCGCTCTAAGTACTCGTAAGTTTCCGGCAGTTCGCGGTGGGTGTCACAAAAAAAATATTCCATCTGCGGCACTTCCTGATGCAGCAGAATTGCCAGGGCAGTACTGTCTTTGCCCCCTGACAGCCCTAAAATATGTCGTGGTTGTTTGTTGGTATCAGTGTTCTCCATACTGGTTATTATGATCCCAGTTCGGGTGAATGGCAGCCCATTCATTATGGCAAACTCCCAGCTCTCACTCAGCCCGTTCTTGCGCCCTGACCCACTGACGAAAGGCTCTGACAGTGCGATGATGATTGGTTGGTTGCTAGCGGAGGCTGCGAGGTTTCTTCCAGCACGCGCTCGCTGAGAAGGGTCAGCAGAGCCTGTTGCAGTTGGGGGTCAGAACATTCCGCCAGAACTCGTTCAATTAGCGGATCGAGGCGTTGCTGCTGTTCCTGATCCATCCAGACCATGCGGTGAATTTCGCTGCCGTCAGGTCGAGTGACCGTCAACCGTCGCGCCTCAAATCCACCTCGACTCTGGGCAGCGACATCTTTTTGCAACGCTTCCAAATTTTTGAACCGTCGCGCCAGGTCACTCAGATTTAACTCAAAGGCCGTGACATCCTGATCCGTCCAGGCTTCTGCGGGTTTATCGGCCACGATCATCAGCAACGACTCTAACCAGGTGCGATCGCTGACAGTTTCATCTGCTGCCGCCCGCACAAATCGATTCAGGTTGGCCTCCAGACAATTCCCCAGCAAGTACTTTGCCCGAAATTGCAGATCCAACCGTAGCTGATCGCGATCGCTCCTCAGCCCAAAGGCGTTGTACAGCATCGCTTCACAGTCTTGCAGCAAGGCATCGTAGGCATGGTGGATTTCCCGCAGGATCTGCACCAACTGTTCCCGAAAAATTCGGGCTGTCGCGGCATCGGCGGGTGAGTCAGGGCCGGACGTAATCTGGATCGGCTCCAGACCACAGGCTTGCGGCAATGCCGAAAAGAGCAGGTCATCCGGTTCCTGAGTTTGCAGGAGCGTCTGGATCACAGTCTGGGCTGAGGCACTGATGCGTTTTGTTTTCAAGGTGTAAGTCGGCAGCTTCCGGACAAACTGCACCAGCGGCTTGACAACGGACAGAATAGTGAGATTGCGGGTGCCCTTCTGTCCTTTCGCGGGACTGGTTCTGAGAATGGCTTCCAACTCCCGGAACACCTGCGATCTCAATCCCATTACAGCAATATGTTTGACAGCAAACCGGGCTGGATCTTTGACCAATAGCTCAAAATGTTCTGCCCCCAGCACCGGGATAAACGTGCCATCTTTATAAATGGAAACTTCATCGACATAATTTAGCAACACAGTAGCCAATAGCAACGGTAATACTCCTGACTTCACTCCATAGGGCGGATCGGCCAGTTGTTGATAGAGTTGAGCTATCGATCGCGGCTTCTCAGTAGCTTCCAGGCAAAACTGGGCGATCGCCTGCCACACAGTAGCCAGCCCCGCATCCAGAGGGGGCGGATAAAAACCCCACACCCCATCTTCCTGGCGGTGAATCTTTGTCGCTTCCAGCACCGAGCCATACATGGCCACTTCAGGCCCATAACCTTCCAACCCCAGGCGTGGCTGGTCGGCATGTTTGAGCATCGCCTCAATTAGTTCGCGCCGTGCTTTTGCCCCCTGGGAGGTCAGTTCACGTCGATTGATCAGTTCATTGTCAAGTACCACACCTTTACTGTAAGTGCGATCGCACAGATCTGAAAGCGCCGATTGGAATCCCCTGGAAGATTCAATAGCCGTCAGTTGTCCCTCAATCCAGCACGCATTTTTCTGGGCTGTCCAGTTGAATATGCAAGCGATCGTTTCATTCAACAGTTGTTCCGCTTCAACCAGGCGCTGTCTCACTTCGCGCTTTGCCACACCATCCGTTTGCAATTCGGGGGCATCTTTCCAGATCTGCTTGAGTGCCCAAAAATCTTCACTCCGCATTCGCAAGAGTTCCAGATTGGCAACCGTAATCCCAATCAAAGGTTTGCCATCTGAAGTATGCGCTGGGACTGATTCGGGAAAAGTGGCATCTAACCAGTAAGCAATCAAGCCATCACTTCCAGGCGTGGCGCAAGATAATGTCTTAAGGTCAATTCGGCTGTCTACATACCGTTGCTCAAAATAACGGAGGTTGCCCGTTGTGGTGTAATGACGTTGAGCAACGACAGGTTGGAGGGGATAGGTTGTGGTCAATAAATCAGCTAAAGGAGTTCGGGATTGCTCGATTTGCGCTTGAATTGCAGCTTCAATAGCGAAATCAGAACCCTGCCAAATTCGCAGTTCATCCTGAGCGCTGCGGTGCGTGATCAGTTTCTTTTGCTTCAGAGCCTTGATGATCTGCTGCCAGTGTTGACGCTCCTTGGTGTCGGTAGGAGAGTCACACAACGCCAACGCCACCAGTTCAGGCGTTGCCCGAAACTTTCCAGTTGAAGTAACCAGGTTGAGGACTCCAATGGTTTTCAGGGCTTTGAGTACATCCTGGCCCTGGTCTCTGGCATCCTGAATCAACCCTTGCACTTCAACCCAACGCTGTAAGTTGATCCGCGAAGCCAGTCCGGTGACAGACTCCACAAAGTAGTCATAAAGCTGGTGCAGTTTCAGGGTAGGAATCTGATCCCCTTGAATTGTGGTGGATTTGAGAAACTGACTGAAGGCGTAAGGCTCGTCGCTGGTGAGAAAGGTAAACAAAGAGCGATCGTTTTGGGCATAACGCACACAGAGCATGGGCAATACCAGAGCCGTCAGGGGATGCAGGGGGTAAGCAGCCGCCAGCACCTTCGCCGAAATTTCGTATTCCGAAAGTACATCCTTCAACGCATCAAACCAGCGTTTGGCTTGCAGGTGAATGCTGGGTCGGACTGGATCCGCATTCGATCGATCGATCGCCTGCCCAATTAAGCGAGTCATCTGACTGGGCGATTCAGTCAGAACAATGTCCGTAAATCGTCCGTGAATCTTTGTCCATTCGCTTTGTTCAATGGTCGAGAGGCGATCGCCGTACCCTGCAAAGGACTGATGCAGAATCCCCACCAGATGAACCTGATAGTCTCCCTCAAGCTCTAGCTCAGCAATTTGTTGAAGCAGGTAAAGATCTTGAATGCCCTGATGATGTGCTGCATATTCCAAATTCTTGCCCAATTCATCAATAATCAGCAGCACATCCGTTTCAACGGTCTGGACGATTGCTCGAAGTAACTTCAGCACTTGCTGATCAGTCACCTGGCAGTTGCCTTCTTCTGCCTGAAAGCGCCACTCATTCAGATCCATCCAGAACTCTGGCTTCCGCCTTTTTTTCCAAAATCGATCAAAGCCGTAGGACAGGGCACGCACGATCGTCCAGCTTAATGGCTCCCGTTGAGCAACCGCTACGGCTCTTAATAATCCAGGCTCAGGAATATTTGTGATGACTGACCTTTCGGGGCTATTGGTCGGAAAAACCGATTCAGCGATCGCCCAGGCTGCCTCAGCGACCGGACTCTCTTCTGGGGCACACAACGCCGCGAGATAGTGAGCAAAGGCTGACTTTCCAGTGCCATAGACCCCGGTAAGCGTCCAGGCACGGTGAGCATTCGGATCGCCAATGGCAGACAAAATTCGCCGCAATGCGATCGCCGATCGCTCCGTCGGAACATAACCCTGAACCGCATCCGGTTTGTCTAAGTCTCTTTGTAAATTGACGGATCGGTAGTAGCGGCGGTGTAGCTCAAAATAGGTCGATAGAACCTTATGGGTCATCTCGCTCACCTCCCCGCTCGATAGTACCCGTCTAAGATAGCCTCTGATAGTACCAGCGGCTCTCCTGCAAAGGAAAATTGCAGCTTTCCGGCAGCATCAGACAGTCGAATTTGCTCCCATCCTCGAGCCATCACCTCGATCGCCTCACAGATGGCGCTTTCAGTCAGCTTAAAAACAAGTCCTGGGCTACCAGGGTCGTAGAGCAAATTGGCAATGGGCATCGTCTTAGCGGGGCTACCCGTTCGAGCATGATGCTGTAAGCAGGTGTAGACGACAACTTCTGGCGGCAAGTTGGGTTTCTGTCCAACGCGAAACCGATAGTGCCGTGCATCCCCTGCAGTGTGAATTAACCCCAGTTCCGTAAAGGGGCAATCCAGGGAATCTTCGCTGACTTGAGCCTTCCTGGGTTGCACAACATACATCCGCAAAAGGCAACTCACGTCCTTTTTGAGTGAGGATTCGGAAATACGAGGGGCGACCCGATCGCGGTACTCACAAAGTTGATAGAACAAGTCTTCAGTCGTAAATTCAACCGGGCGAAAATCGTTGAAGGCAACATTCCAGGCGGTCGCCAGGTTGGGCGCTTCCAGCAATTTCCAGTGCAGTAACCAGAGAGAGGCGGGGTCTTCCAGGTAAGGATCCCAACCATCCTGCCCCAACAGTTGCCGACCAAATTCCGTCGGCTGGTCATCCTGCAGCAACTTGAAGGCAGCACACCAGTACCGGATGGAGCGCACCATGTTCTTTCCCACCCCTAAGCGAACCGGGGCATCCTCCCTGAAGAAAATTTGTGAATTGGCAGAGGCCCGATCGAACCCCT
>JBBIQC010000027.1:0-17902 GCA_037442585.1 Oscillatoriales cyanobacterium bin_317 | reverse complement strand
AACTCGTCTTTGTCATTGTCGCGACTCGACTTTGTGCTTGACATTTAATAGACATACACTGACTCGCCAGTATATGATCTTGTTTGTGTGGTGGATTTCATACAAGTCTTCCTCGCTTGATGGTTTTGGTTATTCAAGCTTATGGGATACTTGTCTCACCGCACTTTCTTTTTCAGCATAGGGACAACCTACAACTCTAAAACTTCAAATCAAGGTTTACCAGCAATTCTCATTTTGAAGTATTTGTACTACTTTTAACGGCTTGAATGCGATTTCTGGTCAAACCTTTTAACGGTGGAATCGGCTTTTCAGGGAGTCAGTTTTGGGCGAGCAGGACATTTGTATTACAAGAATTTCCAAAATGAGAATTGCTGAAGGTTTACTAACCAGAGCGGCAAATAGTTAACATAGTGATATAGCGGTTTCTGCAAGCAGCCATGAAATTGAAAGATGCTCGTCACTTGTCTCCAGATGCTCAGGAGGCTCTGCGCTATCGAGTGGTCAATGCCGTCGAACAGGGGATGGGTAAGTCAGAAGCGGCTCGCGTCTTCAAGGTTTCGAGAACTGCTGTCCATCATTGGACTAAATCTGTCAAAGAACATGGCAGTCGGGCCTTGCGAGCCAAGAAACGAGGGCGGTGCTCCTCCTCTCGGTTAGCGCCTCACCAAGCGGCAACAACGGTGCGCCTGATCACTCAGAAGTGCCCTGACCAA
This sequence comes from Oscillatoriales cyanobacterium bin_317, assembly GCA_037442585.1. Taxonomy (GTDB): domain Bacteria; phylum Cyanobacteriota; class Cyanobacteriia; order Leptolyngbyales; family Leptolyngbyaceae; genus Leptodesmis. Next base: position 17,189 of record JBBIQC010000027.1, on the reverse strand, counting down.
CTGGGCTTACCGTTTGCGTTGTGGACCCGCGAAGCGGTGGGTCAACTCCTAGAGCAACGCTATGGTGTATCGGTGTCAAGATGGACCGTCGGACGGTATTTGAAACGCTGGGGATTAACGCCTCAAAAGCCACTCCGACGAGCTTATGAACAAGACCCAAAAGCCGTCAAACAGTGGATAGAGACTGATTGGCGATTGTGAAGCTCGCCAATCAGGAACGAGCCGAGATTCATTGGGGGGATGAAATGGGGTTGCGTTCGGACGACCAAACAGGACGTTCCTACGGCAAGCGAGGCGAAACTCCAGTGGTTCCTGTCAGTGGACAGCGATTTGGCTGCAATCTGATCTCGACCCTGACCAATCACGGCACGGTGTATTTCAAGTTGTTCACACAAAACTTCAATGGTGACATCATGCTGGACTTCCTGCGCCGCTTGATTCGGCAGATTCCCCAAAAAGTGTTTTTGATTGTGGACAAGCATCCAGTGCATCTTTCAGCTAAAGTCAATCGCTGGTTAGAACAGCATACCGACCGGATTCGGATGTTCTTATTGCCCGCTTATAGTCCAGAACTGAACCCGGACGAGTTGCTCAATCACGATACCAAGGCCAATGCAGTGGGGCGAAAACGGGCGAGAAATAGGCGTGAGATGATGGACAATATCCGTCGTCATCTCCGTCGTCGGCAACGGCAACCGGAAATTGTGCAACGCTTTTTCCACGAAAAGCACGTCGCTTATGCAGCCCAATAGATTGTTCACTATTTCTTGCTCTGGTTAATAGTTTGTAATTGCTGAATGACAGCAAAGCGAATGTCTCGTTTTTCAGCTAATTTCGCCACTCCCGGAGCATTGAAATTTAAGAAGCTTAAGCCGTGTTCTTTACCAGTCATAAGAAAGTCATTAATGGCGATCGTATAAGTGCGTTGAGGTTGCAAAGGTTGGCCCTGAATCAACCACTCGCCAGAAGCAGAACGAGTGACATTCGCGGTTTGTAAAAAGCCTCCTGATCCGCGATTGGCCTGTCCCTGTTGAAGGACTCGTTGCAGCAATTCACCGGGCATTTGTACCAAGAGGACTTTGCCGCCGAAGGGTAAAACACGAATAATGTCGTACTGGGTAATCGCTCCGGCAGGGAGGCGATCGTCAATCCGAATTGAGCCACCATTGAAAATGGCCAGGTCTGCATTACCGACTTCGCGCAGCATCGCCTGTGCAATCAACTGAGTGAGATTGGTAGATTGATTGCGAACACTGCTTTCCAGACCATCCAGAGATTCGGAAATGGTAGCGACAGTTTGTTCCGGGTCAAAGCCCTGTTCTCGAAAGCCCTGAAAGCCGAGTTGCACCCAGTTTTTGACGACCTGAGCCGTAGCAGGATCTTCGGCGATCGCGGGAGTAATCGGCTGTAAACGGGATTTGATTGTCAGACAGCGAGTATCCGTATCGTAATTCAAATCGAGGATGTACACCGTGCGGGCATTGGCATCAGCTTTAAAGATGGGCACACCGGCATCCAGACAGCTTTGTTTCTGGGGACGATCGACGATGCGCCATTGTTGAATATTTTCATGTTCATGGCCACCCAGAATCAGATCAATGCCAGGAAGGGTAGCGGCTAACTGCTGATCCTGTTGCAGGCTCAAGTGGGTAATGGCGACTAGAATATCGACCTGATTGCGGAGCTTGGCCACCTGTTCCCTGGCCACTTTCACCACATCCTCGTACCGTACATAGTCCTGGGGATTGCTATCCAGAGTGACTCCAAATAAGCCAATTCGTACAGGTCTACCTTGCTTACTTTGGACGGTGAGGATGCGATCGCGCACCACTCCAGGAAACGGTTGTCCAGTGGCATCACTGACATTGCTGGAAGTCCACTCAAACCTGGATTCCTGCAACCGCTTCAGGAACTCAGCTTGAGACAGATCAAATTCATGGTTGCCAAAGGTGGCGTAGTTAAAGCCGACGGCATTCATCACGGCGACCATCTGCTTCCCAGCCAACCGCTCTCCGTTCACCTTGGCCGTTCCCAGGGCAGAGGGACTGAAGGCATCCCCCCCAAGAATCGTGAAGGTACGGGGATTTTTGGCCAGTAATTGTTTCCGCAGGGTGGCTACCCGCGCCAGTCCGCCTCGCCGTCCCCCTTCAACAGGCGTGATTTCGTAAATGTCATTCAGGTGCAGCAGGGTAATCGGCACAACCTCAGCCAGCACCGTTTGAGCGGCATTCAGGGCTAATCCGACACTGATCACGGCCACCTGAGCCACCCATTGCCATCGATTCAATCTATGCATTAATCCATTACTCCGGTCTATCGCACACACAACTCGCTACAATTGGAAGCCTGAGTTCGCTGTCCACATTTGAAACCTATGAAGAAAGTCTTTGTCCTCGATACCAATGTACTGCTCCACGATCCCGCCGCCATGATGCAGTTTAAGGACAATGACGTAGTATTGCCCATCACCATTATTGAGGAACTCGATCGCTTTAAGAAACAACCGGAGATGACAGGCCGCAATGCCCGTGAAGCCTCCCGGCGATTGGATGAACTGCGCCAACAGGGACACCTTTTGGACGGAGTGGAGATTAACAATGGCGGGAAAATCCGGGTAGCGCTGTGTCATCGAGAAACCTTTCTGGAGTTGCCGCCGGAACTGGAGCGCGATCGCGGTGATAATGCCATCCTCGCCACCGGACTGGAGATGAAGCGGCAATGTCAGTGTCCGGTCGTGCTGGTCAGTAAGGACATCAACCTGCGAATTAAGGCCGATGCTCTGGGATTAGTGGCTGAGGACTACAAGACAGACAAAGTAGATGTGCAGGAACTGTACACCGGACTGACAGAAGTGCTGGTCAGTGCGGAGGACATGAACCAGTTGTTCAAGGAAGGCTACTTGGCGCTGCCAGGAGACTTCTGTCCCAACCAGATGCTGACTCTGGTGGATGCCGTCAATCCCTCGCACACGGCGCTGGCAACGGTGGAGGATGAGAGTGGGAAGGTGGTCGCCCTGCACAAATTACCGCATGGTGGCGTGTCGCGCATTTATCCCCGCAATCGGGAACAGAAGTTTGCCCTGGAACTGTTACTGAATGATGCTATTTCCCTGGTGACGCTGGTGGGGAAGGCGGGAACGGGGAAGACATTGCTGGCGATCGCCGCTGGCCTGCAGAAAGTCGCCGATGAACGTCTGTACACCCGCTTGTTGATTTCCCGCCCCGTGATTCCAATGGGGAAAGACATCGGCTACCTACCCGGAGATATCAGTGAAAAACTCACTCCCTGGATGCAGCCCCTCTATGACAACTTCGATTTGATTTTTGGCACCCAGGATCCTTCTGGCAAACCCAGCCACTGGCGACGCGGCCACGAAGAACTGATGGAACAGGGAATGCTGCAAATCGAGCCATTAACTTACATCCGGGGTCGCACGATTCCCAAACAATTTCTGATTGTGGATGAAGCTCAGAACCTGACTCCCCATGAAGTTAAAACCATCCTGACCCGCGCCGGAGAAGGGACAAAAGTGGTGCTGACGGGCGACCTGGATCAAATTGATAATCCTTATGTGGATGCAGCCAGTAATGGCTTGACCTATGTAGTCGAAAAATTTAAGGAGGAACCACTGGCAGGTCATATAACCCTGCTTAAGGGGGAACGCTCTGACTTGGCCGAACGAGCCGCTACCCTGCTATGAGCCGAGGCTGAGAAGTTGTTGAGTCAGGCAGAGCGTTATTTCGTCTGCGCTATCTCAGTGTTATGCATCACTGTGATGTTTTACGAACGGCAACAAAGGAAACATATCAGGTGCTATGCGGCGCTGCAACAGGGTTTCCACCTCCTCTACGATTACATGGAATAGCAGCTTGGCTGGATAAGAATTTAATCTCCCTGAGCAATTTCATCCCACAGGCTGGTGAACTTTCTCAAGCTCAGAAAATCTCCATTGCCCAAAATCAGATGATCCAGAAGAGGTATGCCTAAAAACTGGGCACCAGAGAGGAGTTGGCGCGTTAAGTTGATATCTTCGGGACTGGGTTCCAGGTTGCCGGAGGGATGATTGTGAGCCACGATCAGACGAGTCGCTCCCTGCTTGAGGACTTCCCGGAAAATGTCACGGGGATGGGCCAGGGTTTCGGTGGCAGTGCCGATCGTGATCACGCGGGTTGCCAGCAGTCTGTGTTTGACATCCAGCAGCAACACGGCAAATCGTTCCTGGGGTTGCCACATCAAGTCCTGGCTCAGGGCAGCCGCGGCCACGGCGGGATCATCAATCACACTCTTGTCAGCGGGACGGGATTGAAAGGCTCGTTTGCCTAACTCGATCGCCGCCACGATCGTTGTCGCTTTCGCTGGCCCGATCCCTGGAATCCGGGTTAGCTCTCCCACTCCGATATCCCGCAAGGCCGAGAGGGGATCCTGCTGCCCTTTTCCCAGTTCTTGCAGTAAGTACTGCCCCAGACCCACGGCTGACAGTTTTCCTGGCCCCTGACCTGTTCCCAGCAAAATCGCAATTAATTCGGCAGTAGCCAGACTGCGCGGCCCGTATGTGATCAATCGTTCTCGCGGTCGTTCACTGGCGGGCATATCCGCCACTTTTAGGCTGTAGGTCATGGATGCACCTGGCTGGTTGAAGGGGAAATGGTTCTAGTTCAGTTATTCCCATCCAACGGTCATTTGTCACTGGTCATTGGTCATTTGATTGGCTCGCGGTGCGTGGCTTGTGGCCCGTGCTAGGGGAGCAAGTAAGTAGGATGGGCAAAGCCTGACGTGCCCATTCTTCGGATGAGCCAGAATGATGGGATGGGTACGGTGCTTGCCTTTGCCCATCCTACGTTGTTTCTAATTTGCTGAGAATTTAAAGCTGTTCACGCGCCTTGTGCCTGATGCCAACTATCAAGCCTGCGCCACGCCATCCTGACGGGCCGCACGTTGAACGGCAGCGGAAACGGCACTCGCCACCCGATCGTCAAACACTGAAGGCACAATATGTTCGGGATTTAGATCAGCGGGCTTGATCAGGGAGGCGATCGCCTGAGCCGCTTCCAGGTACATATTGGTGGTGAAGGTCTGGGCACGGCAATCGAGGGCACCCCGGAAGAGGCCAGGAAAGGCGAGTACATTGTTGATCTGGTTGGGATAGTCGCTGCGTCCGGTCGCCATAATGGCCACCTCTTCACTGACCAGTTCCGGCTGAATTTCGGGAATAGGATTCGCCATTGCAAAGACAATCCGGTCAGTTGCCATCGATCGCACCATTTCTGGGGTCACCACTCCGGGAACACTAACCCCCAGAAACACATCCGCGCCCTGCATCGCATCCGCTAGCGTACCCGCCATCTCGACGGCAAACTCCCGCTTCTGTTCTGTGAGATCCGATCGCTGTAGGGATAAAATGCCTCTGGAGTCACAGATACAGATGTGTTGCGCCCCCGCTTTTTGCAATAACCGGGCGATCGCAATGCCTGCCGCGCCTGCGCCGTTAATTACAATTCGCACCTCTTCCATGCGCTTCTTCACCAGTTTGAGGGCATTGATCAACGCGGCCAGACTGACGATCGCCGTCCCATGCTGGTCATCGTGAAAGATGGGAATGTTCAACTCTCGCTGCAACCGAACTTCAATTTCAAAACAACGGGGAGCGGCAATATCTTCCAGGTTGACTCCGCCAAAGACGGGGGCAATGCGCTTCACAGTTTCCACAATTTCGTCTGTGTCCTGAGTGGCCAGGCAGATAGGAAACGCATCCACTCCGGCAAACTCCTTAAACAGCATCGCTTTTCCTTCCATCACAGGTAGTGCCGCTTCTGGCCCCAAATTGCCCAATCCTAAAACCGCACTACCATCGGTGACGATCGCCACCATGTTGTGCTTAATCGTCAGGTTGTAGACTTCTTCGGGATTTTCGGCGATCGCCGTACAAATACGACCCACCCCAGGGGTATACACCATTGCCAGGTCATCCTGTCCCCGCAAGGGAATGCGGCTCTGAACACAGATCTTTCCGCCCCGGTGGAGATTGAAGGTGCGGTCATAGACATTAATCACCTTAGTTTCCGGCAACGCTTTCACCGCCTCGACGATCGTTTCCGCATGTTCGGTACTGGCGCAGTCGATGGTAATGTCCCGAATGGAAATCTGGCGAGTTTGCTCAATCAGATCAATCTGCCCCATGCTTCCACCCAGGGTAGAAATTGTTTTGGTGACATTCGCCAGCATTCCTGGACGATTGGGAAACTGAAAACGAATGGTTAGGCTAAAACTGGAATTGGGTGTCAGATCTGTCATGGTGTTGGAATTTTGGGTTTTGGATGTTGGATGTTGGCGAATGCTGATCGGTTTGAATTACGCAAGAACCGGGCATTCTGGAGTCTGGCATGGAACCCCATCAGAAGTTGCTGGAACAGGTGAACGATCGCTCAACCTACAAGCAAAACATGTGACATCTATGGTCTGAACTTGACTCAACTCGTCGGTCGTTCCTTAGGGTAAGAGAAGATAGGACTTGCAATTGTACCAGGCCACACGGATCGCGTCATGAGAGTGCCCCTACCCCCAATCTAAAGCCCCCAATCCCCAATCCCCAACCCCGAATCTTTACTCTATGCCAAGTCTTTATACCGAAATTGAAATCCGTGCCCCCCGACAAAAGGTGTGGCAGGTGCTGGTGCACAAAGAAAAGTGGGTTTATTGGAACACATTTTTGTATGACTGTAATCCTCAGCGAAAGTTTGCCGAAGGGCAGGAAGTATTTTTATCTCTCAAGCGTGTTCCTGGCGAAGACGAAACCGAGTTTCAGCCCCGGATTACCCTGCTGCAGCCGCCTGTCTGTTTGAAATGGGTATCTGGAATTCCAGGCTTTGTCAGCGAGCAAGTATTTGAGTTGCAGGATATGGGGCGCGATCGCACCAAATATATTCACCAGGAGCATTTTTCGGGAGTGCTGACCCGCTTATTTCTACCCTTTATCCGAACTGAGGAACAACAGGGCATTCGACGCATGGCCTGGGAATTGAAGCAATTTGTCGAGAACCTCAGGTAGAGACGCTCCGCTGAAACATCTCCACCCGGTATAGGAAGATGCTACCTGGCACCTCTAACCCGGATCCGTAAATGAAGCGATCGTAGTATTTTGAACCTTATAGTTCTATAAAAAACGTTGACATTTGTTTTTTGTTATAGCTAAAAAATAAGTTTTATGTAAAGTTAAACCAAGTCCAGCTAGAGAACAGGAGTTTTCCCACAAGAGAAACTACGGTTCTGGACTTGGACAAGGTTTATTTCCGCTAAGCCATCTCGCCATGATTCCATCAATACAGGGGATGGCTGTTTCCGTTGCTATGAAGAAATGGCCATGACGCAGCAGCGCACCGTTTTGATCATTGATGATAGTCCAGAAGATCGGGAAGCCTATCGGCGTTATTTGCTGCGTGACCAGACCCACCACTACATCATCCTGGAAGAAGAATCAGCAGAAGCAGGCTTGGCTCAGTGTCAGAAATTGCATCCAGACAGCGTGTTATTGGATTTTCGGTTGCCTGACCTGGATGGGCTGGAATTTTTGGAGGAACTGAACCAGCAAGCAGGAGATCAGGCTCCTCCCGTGATTATGCTGACTGGCCAGGGAGATGAGGCGATCGCGGTGCGGGCCATGAAACTGGGTGCCCAAGATTACCTGATCAAAGGCCGTACCAGTGCCAGTGATTTGCTATTTACCCTGAATAATGTCATTAAGAACGCTCAGTTACGCCGGGAGTTGCAGCAGCGCAAAGCGGAGTTACAGGAAAGCCAACGATTCATCCAGAAGATCGCCGATACAACTCCCGGTATCGTTTATGTCTATGACCTCACAGAACAGGGCTGTGTCTATATCAATCGGGGGATTACTGATGTTCTGGGCTATACCGCCGACCAGATTTCAGAGATGGGAGCTACGATTCTGAAACAACTCATGCATCCAGATGACTTGCAACGAGTCCCTGAACACTTGCAGCAGTTTGATCCGCTTGCGGAGGGCAAAACCCTGGAGTTTGAATACCGCATGCATGACACTCAGGGAAACTGGCACTGGCTCTGGAGTCAGGAGGCTGTGTTTAAGCGAAATGCCAGCGGTGCCATCCAACAGATCCTGGGAATCGCCATTGATGTCACAGAACGCAAGCAAGTCGAGGCCGATCGCGATCGCCTGCTGGAACGGGAAAAGGCTGCCCGCGCTGAAGCAGAGGCTGCAAATCGGGCTAAAGATGAGTTTGTGGCAATGGTCACGCATGATTTACGCGCTCCCCTCAACGCAATTCAGGGCTGGGCGCAACTGCTGCGGAGTGGCAAATTGGATGAAGCGGCCAGAATCCAGGCATTAGAAACCATTGAGCGCAGTACCCGCAATCAGGCCAGACTGATCGAGGATTTACTGGATATTTCGCGCATGATCCAGGGACGGTTGGAACTGGAACCGGGCTGGGTCGATTTAACAGCCGTTGTCAAAGCGGCGATCGCTGCTGCCTTTCCCGCTGCGAATACCAAACAGATTGCGATCGCCGCGGTTTTAGACAATTCCGACCTTACCCTGCGTGGAGATGCCAGCCGCCTCCAACAAGTGTTAGGCAACCTGCTCTCCAACGCCATCAAGTTCACGCCGGAAGGGGGACGGGTGGACGTGAGATTGGCAAAACTAGGGAATCGGGAATTGGGAGTAGGGAGCAGGGAAACGGATGGGAGGATGGGAGGGAGCTATGCCCAAATTACCGTGACTGATACTGGCTGTGGCATTCCGCCGGAATTACTGCCCCATGTCTTTGATCGCTACCGACAGGCCCAGGGACTGGCGCGGCAGGGAGGATTAGGGCTGGGACTGGCGATCGCACGTCATATTGTGCAGTTGCATGGTGGCACCATTCAAGCCAGTAGCCCCGGTGAAGATCAGGGAGCCACCTTCACGATTCAATTACCACTTACCGCTATAACTCCAGAGGATACGGTAGAGTAACCGCTTCAAACCAATACTCCACAATCAGTTGAATGGTTCGGGTCAATTTTTGAATATCAATGGGTTTGATAATATATCCATTCACTCCTTGCTTGTAACAGGTTTCAATGTCTCTGGGATTGGACGAAGTGGTAAATACAACGATAGGAATCGTTTTTAAGTCTTCATGCTGTTTCACTTCTCCCAGCACTTCCCGGCCATCCGTTCCTGGCAAATTCAAATCCAGCAAAATCAACGACGGACGGGGCACCCGGTCTGGGTCTGCATAATCTCCGGTGCGATGCAAAAAATCCAGAGCCTGATCGCCATCACCACAGCGATAGATGGGATGGGTGAACGATAAGCGCCGAACAATCCGTTCAAAGGCTGCAAAATCCTCATCGCTATCTTCAACAACTAACAGGGTGTGAGTCGGATGGGCAGGGGGCACAGGCTTAACTCTGCAAGGTGAAATAAAACGTACTACCTTCACCATACGTCGATTCCACCCAAATTCTACCCCCATGACGTTCAACAATTTTTTTCGCGATCGTTAATCCGGCTCCCGTGCCTCCCCCATACTGGCTTGGCCCATGTAACCGCTTGAAGATGCGGAAGATGCTATCCAGATGGCGATCGCGAATGCCAATGCCATTGTCGCGAATGTAGAAGGTAAGGGGAGTGGAGGGGTGGAGGGGTGGAGGAGTGGAGGGGAAAGGTGAGGGAGGTGGGGAAGTAACTCCCTGCTCATCCCTATCTCCCCTATCTCCCCTACCTCCCAATCCCCAATTCCTAACCCCTAATTCCCAATCCCCCTCTACAACCCCAATCTCCACCCACTTCTCCGCTTTATTGTTGTACTTCATGGCGTTGCTGATCAGGTTGGTAAACAGTTCTGCAACCTGAATGCGATCGCAAAGAACAGTAGGCAGGGGACGGGGAATGCGAATTTTGACCTCAGGTTCCTTACTGATGCTCAATACGTCTAAAACATTTTTCACAACTGTATTCAGGTCTACAGGTTGCAAATTCAGATCTACTCGTCCTAAACGGGAGAAATGTAACAACGAGTTAATCAAATCCTCCATTCGCTGAGTCAGACGCACCAGGGTTTGCAACTTGGAGACACCATCCTCACTTAAAACATGACCATAATCCTCGATTAAGAAATTGGCATAGTTGTGAATTCCCCGCAGAGGTTCTTTCAAATCATGGGAGGCCACGTAGGCAAAGGAATCCAATTCGGTGTTACTGCGTTCCAGTTCAATATTGATCCGGGCTAATTCATCCGCCTGCCGCAACACGATCCCCACAATGGCACTGCTCAATTCCTGGACGGCTTCAATTTCACAGGCTTTCCAGGGCAGGGATTTACCGCGGACGGTTTCCTGCCAGAGCGCAAAGGATTGACGCGGAGTCAGCCGCTTTTCGCCATTCTCTAAAATTTCTACAGGTTGATTAGGATTTCCGCCCCAATTCACGGTTTGCAGCACTTCGGGCCGAAACCACAGGATGTAATTCCGGTTGGTTTTCGAAATGGTTAAGGCGATCAAGCCACTGGCAATGGAGCGGTAGCTCTCGGCTTCCTGACACAAGCTGGGCAGGGCATCGGTGTAAAAAAGATTGTCTTCAGTATGGCTCTCCAGCCACTCCAGTAAGCGGTGTAAAGCATTTGGGTCAGGGGTCTTGCCCAGTGTGGTAAATTCCCCATTCCAGTAAATTGCAGCCCCCTGAGCACTCACCAAGTCCAGGAGTTGCAAGTCTGGGCTGATTAAATAGTTAATTAATGAATGCTGGTTCTGTTGCGGAATTGTTTCCACAAATTTGGCCTGGATGGACTTTAATTTCATTTTGTAGTCCAGGTCTTCATTCGCTTCTTTGGTGATCAGTTCCATCGACATAATCTGGCCCAAAAATTCGCAGGCGATCCGTACCGCATAAGGAATGAATTTGGGTGTGCCATGATGGCAGGCGATCAATCCCCACAGTTGCCCCTGTTTGATCAAGGAGATGGACATGGAAGCGGCTACTGCCATATTTTGCAGGTACTCAATGTGGCAGGGAGAGGCACTTCTGAGGACTGCAAGGCTGAGATCCGTGGGCCGATCGCTGAGGGGATTTAAAACTGGGATCAGGGGTACGGGTTGGTAATGCACATCGGGAATCAGCCGCAACCCGTTGAGGGTGTAAAGCTGTCTGGCGGAGTTGGGAATATCGATCGCTGGGTAGTGTAGCCCCAGGTAAGGATCCAGACCGTCCCGTCTGGCTTCCGCAATCACCTGGCCTGCTCCGCTGCCATCAAACTGGTAGACCATCACTCGATCGCACCCGGTTAGCTGACGAATTTCCTGCACAATCACCTGGCCCAGTTGTTCCAGAGTCATTGCACTTTGCATCCGGTTAAGTGACCCTTTCACCAGATGATAGAATCCAAAGACATCTGTTTCCTCCTCAAGTTGGGCAGGCTCCAGTTCCAGAATCACCCCCGCCTCAGTCCGATGAATCATGCCATCCATGCGCTGCGCTTGTTGGGCATGCGGAATCATCAGGTGCAATGGGTTGATCGAGTTAAATTCACCATCCAGACAGGCACTGAGCGTTTCAACCTGGGGTGTTCCCAACAGGCCGTTCAAGGGAGTATTGAGTAATTCTTCGGGTTCTCTGCCTAAAAGTGCGGCGGTGTTAGCACTAACCTGGACGATGGTGAGATCAGATTCCCTGATCAGCAGCAGGGCACCGTGGGGTTGGATGGCTCCTGGAATATGGATGGGTTCGCGATCGCCAGGGGTTAAATCAAGCGTTGCCATGCGATCCCTTTCAATTAAGCTCATAATGACTGGAGGCAAGGCATTTTAACATCATTCTAAAGCAGACGACCTCCGCAAAAACCAGGAAGGTTTTCAGCCAAAGGCTCTTTATGATGAGTTTGGAGGATTTTCACCCTTCCATTCCTGGTTATCGTAAACTCTCATCTTCTAGTTAGGTAGCAGGCAGTATGGTTCGTGTCGGTATCTTGCATTCTTTAACAGGTTCTATGGCCATCAGTGAACGCACACTGGTGGATGCGGCCCTGATGGCGATCGCGGAAATTAACCAGGCCGGAGGAGTGCTGGAACAGATCATTGAGCCTGTGATTGAAGATGGAGCGTCTGAGAGCCAGGAATTTGCCCATAAAGCCGAGAAACTGTTGCAACAGGATCAGGTGGCCACGATGTTTGGTTGCTGGACTTCTGCCAGTCGTAAGGCCATTGTGCCTCTGGTGGAAGCCGCTAATATTCTGCTCTGGTATCCCGTGCAGTACGAAGGGTTAGAAGCGTCTAAAAATGTCTTTTATTTCGGGTGTTGCCCCAATCAGCAAGTCGAACCTGCTGTGGCCTGGTTGTTGCAGCATTACGGCGATCGCTTTTATTTGCTGGGATCCAATTATGTGTTTCCTCGCACCATTCATAAAATGATTCACGCCCAACTGCAGCAGGCTGGGGGAACTGTGGTGGGTGAAGCCTACATTCCTTTGGGCAGCAAGGCGTTTGAGCCGATTCTGCAAGAGATTCTACAAGCAAAACCGGATGTTATTTTTAATACCTTGAATGGGGACAGCAACCTGGCCTTCTACCGGGCCTACCAGGAGGCAGGCTGCGCACCAGAGACGTTACCCGTGATGGCGGTGAGTGTCGCAGAACCCGAATTGCAAAGTATTGCTGCCTGTGCAGAGGGTACTTACGCCAGTTGGAGCTATTTCCAGAGTTTGCCCACCCCGCAGAACCAGCGGTTTGTCCAGGCGTTTCAGGCACGCTATGGCGGCGATCGCGTCACCAGTGATCCAATAGCCGCTGCCTACAGTCAGGTCTACGCCTGGAAACAAGCAGTCGAAACGGCTCAAAGTTTTGCTACGGCTGCAGTGCGTCAGGCCGCTTATGGTCAGCTTTTAGAAACGCCAGGGGGACAAATTCAGATTGAACGCAATCATCATGTCCAAAAGCCCTGTTTGATCGGCAAGGTGTTAACCAGTGGTCAATTTGAGGTAGTGGATCAGAGCGATCGGCCCCTACCGCCGCTACCCTGGATGGGAGTGGAACAGCTTACCCACTTTCCCAATCAAACCCTGGTGATCGATCTGCTGGCAGAAGTGGCCCAAAGCACCCACTACGTTTGCGAACTGGAACAACAATCTCGTACCCTGGAAGCAACCCTGGCGCAATTGCAGCAAGAAACCCAGGAACGCCAACAGGCAGAGGCAGAGTTGCAAACCATGTTTACAGCCATGGATGATTTCGTCAGCATCTTCGATCAGCAGGGGCGTTATCTCAAAATTCTGTCCACCGACTCCAGTTTGTACAACCCAGATTTGGAGCGAATCGGCAAAACGGTTGACGAGATTTTACCGCCAGAGCAGGCGGCTCTCCACCTCAGTTGTATTCAACAGGCACTGCGTACCCAGCAAACGGTGAATTTGGACTACCATCTGATGATGGGGCATGAACAACGTCGGTACTCTGCCAAGGTGTCGCCCCTGTCTGATACCACGGTGATCTGGGTAGCACGGGATATTAGCGACCTGGAGCGTACCACCTTAGAACTGCAACAAACGGAAGCCAGAAATCGGGCATTACTGGAGGTCATCCCCGACCTGATCATGCGTATCAACCGGGAGGGAACTTATCTGGACTTCGTGCCACCCACCAATTTCACCATGATTGGGAAAGAAGACCTGATTGGTAAGAGCGAATACGAGGTCATGCCACCAGAAATTTCCCAGCAGCGGATGCATTATATTCATAAAGCCCTGGATACACGGGAATTGCAAATTTTTGAGTATTCCCTGAACATTAATGGCACCCTGTCTCACGAAGAAGCCCGGATCATTCCCTGTGGGCCGGATGAGGTGTTGGTGATTGTGCGCGATATTAGCGATCGCAAGCGGATGGAAGAAGAACGCAACCAGGCGGAAGCCGCCCTTGCCCAGGCCCATGCAGAAATTCTGGCTTTGAATGAACAACTGAAGGCAGAGAATTTGCGGATGAGTGCAGAGTTAGAAGTGAGTCGTCGGCTACAACAAATGGTATTGCCCAAGGAATCGGAATTAAACGCGATCGATCAATTAGACATTGCAGGCTTTATGGAACCTGCGGATGAAGTCGGCGGCGATTACTATGATGTCCTGCAACAAAATGGTCGGATTCAAATTGGCATTGGGGATGTCACGGGGCATGGTTTAGAAAGCGGAGTTGTCATGCTGATGGTGCAAGCCTCGGTGCGAGCATTAATCGCGAATGGAGAAACCGATCGCACCAAACTTCTGAATACGGTCAACCGGATTATTTATGACAATACCAAGCGGATGCGATCGCCCAGAAATATGACCCTGGCCCTACTAGAATACGAGTCTGGGGTGCTGCGATTAACGGGACAGCACGAAGAGTTGATTATTGTCAGACAAAATGGCGATATTGAAAAGATCGATACCCTGGAACTAGGATTTCCATTAGGTCTAGAACTGGATATCACTCGCTTTATTGCCGAGAAAAAAGTTTTTCTGAACTCTGGTGATGTAGCCGTTTTGTATACAGATGGAATTACGGAAGCTATGAACTTTAGTAAAGAGCAGTATGGTCCAGAGCGATTGTATCAGGTGATTCAAAAGCACCGAGATTGTGCTTCCGAAGTCATCCGCAAAGCGATTATTAAAGACTTAATGGCTCATATTGGAGAACAAAAAGTGTTTGATGATATTACGGTGGTCGTTCTCAAGCAGAAATAGCGATCGCGTGAGATCCGCCCAAAAAATGGGAATTTTAGACTAAACCTTTTCCAGGTCCAGAACCGTAGTTTCTCTAATCGGAAAACGACTGTTCTCTAGCTGAATCTGGTTTAACCTCAACAAAATGGCTTAACTATTACTTTTTCTGGTTCAGGGTTGGCTCTTTTCGTCCTGAGAGAATTCTTTAAAGCTCGAAGAGGTTAAGATTCATAAGAGCCATACTTACGTCTTCCCTCCCAAAGTCGCAGGCTCTCACTTAATGTTCTTTTGCTGCTTGTATTTACGGCATGGCTATGGTAGAAAGCGAACGGCTGACAACTCAAGAGGTGCAGCTTTTGATAGAAAATGAACGGCTCCATCACGAAAACGAAGCCTTGAAGAGGGAAAACCAAGATTTGCAGATCGCTCTTTCTACGACGGCTCAGCACGGAGATGTGATTGAGTTGGAACTGCACGAAACTAACCAGAAGTTGAAGGCCGAGGTGGTTGAACGGCAACGGGCACAGGCCACCTTGCAGGCTTTAATTGAATTGATTAGCCAACAAAAACAGGATCTGGAAGTGATTGTGCAAACTATTATGGAACACGGGGATGTGCTGGATACCCAGTGGCATCAAAAGTTGCATGAAGCGACCCTGTTAGCGACCTATGATGGCTTAACCCAGATTGCGAACCGTCGTCGATTTGATGATTACCTGGAACAACAGTGGAAACAAATGGCCCGTGAGCGATCGCCCCTGGCCATCCTGCTGTGTGATATTGATCACTTCAAGGAATACAACGACACTTATGGTCACCTGGCGGGAGATGATTGTTTGAAGCAGGTCGCTCAGACCCTCTCTAGATCCCTCAAACGTCCATCTGATCTGGTTGCCCGATACGGTGGCGAAGAGTTTGCCGTCATCCTGCCTCAAACCAACTTAGAGGGAGCCTTGAAAGTGGCTGAGTTAATGCAAATGGCAGTTCAGCAGTTGCAAGTGCCTCACGCTCAATCTCCGGTCACTTCCCACATTACCTTGAGTATTGGCGTGGCCAGTACCATTCCCCTACCCCAAAACCCCGCCACCACCCTATTAGACATGGCCGATAATGCGCTTTATCTTGCCAAACAACGAGGCAGGAATCAGATTGTCTCCTAGCTCACAGGATTACAGCAATTAGATCTATCTATGACTCAAACGCTCAGTACTCAGACTTTTGGAGAATTTGACCAGGAGATACCCACTAGCGAGGAGTATCTCACCATGAATTTTTCACCCAGTTCCGCTCCCCGTAAACGCCGCTGGAGTAACTACGGCTTGTCGGCGGACTTTTTGGGTGATTATTTTGCGGCCTTTTTCCCAGGAGATACCGTAGAGGATAGTCCCCTGAATCGACGGGAGACAGTCAAAGCAGCGGTCAGTTACATTGCCAATGAGTTACTGGAAAACGCGGTTAAATATAGTGATGAGGTAGCCAAACGGCCTATAAGTATTTCCCTATATTTATATGAAGATAAAATTATTTTTCAGGCAATTAATCATGCGTCTCCAGCGATCGCGGATAAATATTGCCGCTTTATTCAACAAGTCCTGACTTCTGACCTGGATGAGCTATACACTCAGCAATTAGAACAAACCGCCCTGGGAAACGGAGAATCGAATATGGGATTGCTCACCATGATGAATGACTATGCCGCTCGATTCGGCTGGCAGTTTCAAACTTCTGATAGCATTCCAAATACGGTTCAGGTCAACGTTCTAGTTCATTTAGACGTTTAGTTTAGTACGTTCGGATGAGGAAGCCGACCCACTTTAAGAGCAGAATAAGTTTTTTCCCTGGGGTATAGTTGTGCAAATTAAAACAGACGATTACAGCATTTGGTATGAGGAAGCCGCTTCCACGGTTTATTTTCGTGGTTTTTTGCGATTGGACGGCATGGAAGAATACCAGCCTGTAATGGATCTGCTGCTCTCCGCTGTAGACAAATCTCCCACCTTGACCCTGAATCTTCAGGAACTGGAATTTCTCAACAGTTCTGGCATTAGCATGCTGTCGATGTTCGTTGTTAAAGTGCGCGATCTTGGCGATGTGCAACTGATCTTACAGGGGTCAAACAAAGTGCTGTGGCAAACCAAATCCTTACGCAATTTACAACGCCTCATGCCCGGTCTGACCCTGGAATTAACTTAAGGGCAATCAGGAATCAGTTTTGTAGGATGGATGAGTTTGTAGGATGTATGAGGCGAGAGCCGTAACGCATTTACAAGCTGTTTTGGTAAACAACAAACCCCGCTCCTACTCAAGAAGGCGATCGTACGTTTTCACCAAATAATCTGGGCTGACGAGGGTAATGAGATACCCCACATAAATGAGTAAAGCGGCCACCAGAATGATGGGGATGGCCAGCGGAAAATAGAGGGCATGACGGGGATTGTTGTGCAGTAAACGGGCCATGCGATCGCGAAAAATCTTGACCTTTTA
>JBBIQC010000026.1:7618-17946 GCA_037442585.1 Oscillatoriales cyanobacterium bin_317 | reverse complement strand
ATCACAGTTAATGTAATCAAACTCCAACCCCAGGCTGGGCAACTCCTCAATGGTTAGAGCATGGAATTGAGCATTGTCAAATCCGTGATATTTGAGACGTTCCCGCGCTAGTTTGACAGACTCCTCGGAAAGGTCAATCCCAACAATTTTGGCACCGGGATTGGCTTCAGCCAGCACCAAGGACTTGTAACCGCTGCCACAGCCAGCATCTAAAATGACTTTTCCTTCCGTGTTCAGCACTCGCTGGTGGTTCACATAGTAGGGCGTAACCAGATCGTGAATGTAGAGGAGGTGAGTGTCTCCTTTGGGCGATCGCTCTAGAGGAACCCTGGGATAAGGAGCCGTGTCAAACTGTTGACGGATTTTTTCAAGTAACTCGGTGGCTTGAGTATTCATGTCAGATTCTCCTGGAGGAAAAGGGTCAACTCAGGGGCGATCGCGGGGTTCCTGATGCAATTTATTCCCGCATTATTGTAATGTTCCCCGCATCATAGCCCAGTTCAACCAGTTAGATGGGAACATTAATCGGTAAGGCGTAAAA
Organism: Oscillatoriales cyanobacterium bin_317; assembly: GCA_037442585.1. Taxonomy (GTDB): domain Bacteria; phylum Cyanobacteriota; class Cyanobacteriia; order Leptolyngbyales; family Leptolyngbyaceae; genus Leptodesmis. The sequence goes on along the minus strand of JBBIQC010000026.1, from coordinate 17,405 downwards.
TAAGTAAATTCAGTTGACGATCCTGATTTTGAGGCCAAAATTCAGGTTGCAGTTTCACAGCAAATGCAAGCAGCAGATAGCAACGGTGAAGCAACCACCTAACTCTATATCTGCAGAAACCGGGTTGCCTAGGAGTTTATCTGGCCTCTGGTACTTTCAAGCCAGAAACCCGGTCTCTTAGTACGCTTAATCAGTTGATTTCCGCGCAACTCATCGGCTACTGTGCAGAAGTTGGATAGCTGGAAGGAGGGGCGCAATATGGAAGTGATTCCCGCGATCGATGTGTTGGGAGGAAAGTGTGTTCGTCTGTATCAGGGCGATTATGGTCAGGTGCAAACCTTTGATGAGAACCCGGTGGATGTGGCTCGTCGCTGGGAAGATGAGGGAGCCACTCGTCTGCACGTTGTCGATCTGGATGGAGCGAAAGCGGGTCAATCCGTTAATCTACCAACCATTGAAGCGATCGTCCGGTCGGTATCCGTTCCTGTCCAGGTGGGGGGTGGGTTGCGCGATCGTTCCACTATCGCCAGTTTATTGAATGTTGGGGTACAGCGAGTGATTGTAGGCACTGTTGCCGTGGAACAACCCGATTTAGTCACCCAACTCTGTCAAGAATTTCCAGACCAGATTGTCGTCGGCATTGATGCCCGCAATGGCAAAGTGGCGACTCGTGGCTGGCTGGAAACGTCAGAAGTGCTGGCGACAGAATTAGCGCAACGAATGGCAACAGCAGGTGCTGCAGCAATTATTTATACCGATATTTACCGGGATGGTACTTTGCAAGGGCCAAATTTAGAAGCCCTGCGGGAATTGGCAACCGCGATCGAGATTCCGGTGATTGCATCAGGGGGGGTCAGTTCCGTGAGGGATTTGTTGAGCTTGTTGGGATTGGAACCTCTGGGAGTGGTAGGAGCGATCGTCGGGCGTGCCCTCTATACCGGGGAAGTATCTCTAAAAGAAGCCCTTCGCGCTGTAGGGCCGGGACGCTGGCAGGATATTCCCCCTGATTTTGGTTCCTCCGCGCTGGCGTAACTTTCATCCTAAAGCGCGGCGGCTTTGAGCCAGATCCCGAATTAAGGGCAGGCGGGATTGCAGATAGGTGTTGAGTAGGTCGGTTTCCTGGGAGTCGAGCGATCGCTGGCTTTTGAGTTGCCGTAACAACCATTGCACCAGGGTTTCGTCGTCCAGGTTTAGTAGTACCTGGGTTTGGGTCGCTTCTACCAGAGACCAAATTTGACGCAGTAAAAAAGGAGACATGCAACTGCTTCCAAAGGACATTGTGGGTTATATAAACCAGCAACCTCTTTGGGTTACTCAGTTCACGGCAAGGAAAGCTTAAAACATTTCCTTGTAACTTCCACCATACCCAGATTCCGTGCTTGTCAAACAGGGATCACACAAGTTGAAACAAGAGTTACCAAACAGTAACCAAACCATTAAGGATATGACCGGGTTTTTCAACAGCCTCTCATTTTTCAATTTCTTTCTAGACTGCCCCAAAAAGCCTGACCACACTCAGTCTTCGGCACTCAGAAAGCTTACTCTATCTGGTTTTTCGACTGAAATCGCTGACCCTTTACTGACTCACAGAGCGGGTGCCCGCATAAGCTGCGATCGGTTCTTTAATGAATCGAATGTAAAGGTGCTTAAAGGTTGATTTCACAACACGGGGCATCCCGAAGTCGATCGGCACCAGGGACTCTGGCAAGCGCCAGTCCGCAATTTGCAACTCGCTGGGGTGCAGGTGCGGAAAATGCATGGCTTCCAGATCAGGGCACACTCCTAACTGTTGGGAGGCAACGATCGTCGGAATTGTTTCAGGATCCGCCTGCAAAATATCCACTACCGCCCGATCTAAAGCAAAGACATTTGATGCAGCCCCTAACACGCCCAAGGGACGGGGTTCGCCACCACTGGGGCCATTTCCCTCATGACCGATGATCCCATCTAGAATGGTCAGGTCGGGAGCAATAGCGCGGGCCGTTTCAACCAGCATCATGCCAAACCGATCGCGGTTTTTTCCGGCTTCCATGTGCCACCAGGCTTTCATTTTACCGGGAACACAACCAAACAAATTCTTTACGCCCATCGTCAGCGTCAGTTGGACATGGGATTTCACCTTGGGCAGGTTAATCACCACATCCGCATCCATCGCTTCCTTACACAGCAACAAATGGTTAAAGTCCTGGCTCACGGTTTCATAGCGCTGCCCATGAAACTCGACGATCGGTAATCCCAACTCCTCAATCAAGGGCGTATAACCATTGGCCCGTGCCACTCCTGCCGCACTACCAAAAGCAGGCCCATCTCCCAAAAAGGGTTTCCCTCCTGCTGACTGCACCATTTGCGCCACACAGTACACGATCTCTGGGCGAGTCACACATTCCTTAGCCGGTCGTGCCCCAGTTAATAAATTGGGTTTCAACAAGACGCGATCGCCCGGTTTTACAATGGCAGCCATTCCTCCCAGTGGCTCCAGCAAGACTTCCAGAGATCGTCGTAGCTCTCCAAAATCGTAGGATTCAGCCCGAATCAAACTAACAGTGGGTTGAGTTAAGGTCATAGGAACAAGTTGAGAGTTAAGAGTTGAGAGTTAAGAGTTTTGACGGGTCATTGGTTCTTTGCCCGTTGTCCGCTGCAATGACGAATGACCAATGACGGATTCATTGCGACTGATTGGTCATTATCCACTATTCACTCACTATGCGATCGCTTCAACGCCGTGACCCGTTCGGCATTAGAGAATACACCCTCACCCTGAACGCGAGTAATGGTGGGCTTGATTTCAATTCTCAAAATATTCGTCGTATTAATGCAAACCGTTTGGTCGGATAGATGCAAAATCCACCAGTGTTTTTCCAAAAAACGGCGAAACTCCTGCTGTAGCTCCTGTTGAAGCGTCTGAGCTTCTACTGGATCGTAAACGTTAAAGGTTTCGGTTTCACCATTCAGGTAGTGGAACGTGATCTGAGCATTTACCGACTGGCTTGGCATAAAGGGAGTCCTGCAAGTACGTTGCTCCCCAAAGATTAGCAGAGTCAAGCAGGAGTGTTAAGCTGGCGGTACAGACACTTGAGAAATTGCTGTACCTTACAGGTTTTCTATGATTACTGCCCTGAAGCCGGATGGTTCTATTCATACCGACTTTCGAGTCTGCCAACTCTCGCTTCCAGGGCATTTAACCGATCTTTGGCTTCGATCGCCAAAATCGCCAATCGATCCAACATCTGCTGATCGGATAACTCTGGAGAACGGGTGCGGCGGGAAGAGGGCAGGGAGGGAGCAGGAGCGGAGGCATAGCCCCGTTGCCGCAGTTGGATAACTTCAGAACGAAGTTGAGTAACCTGCGATCGCAAATCATTAATATCGGCCTGCAAATTGACTGTCACCTGAGCCTGAGTGCGTCCCTGCCAGCCCAACAGGAGAGCAGCAACAATGACCAGACCGACCAACAGCACGCCCAACCTGCTCAGCATCAAAGGGAGTTTCATAATCTTCACATTGAGTTACATTAAGTGGGAAAATAAATCTTGTCCAAGTCCAGAACCGTAGTTTCTCTGATAGGAAAACTTCAGTTATCTAACTGGACCTGGTTTGAACCAGGAATGACCGCGAACGGGACGGAAGAGAGATGCTCAAACGAATTGTGGTGATAGTTTTCATGGTAATCAGCCTGAGTCTGCAAGGGTGTATACCTGGAGGCGTAACAGGGTTCAACAGCTTTGTCGATGCGACCGATGGCTACCAATTCCTCTATCCCAACGGCTGGCTACAGGTGAAAGTATCAGATGGCCCAGATGTGGTATTCCACGATTTAATTGAGCAGACTGAAAATGTCAGTGTGGTAATTAACCCAGTTGATTCAGGCAAAACCTTGAAGGATTTAGGGCAACCCGGAGAAGTGGGGTATAAGCTCTCGAAAAGCGCGATCGCGCCTCCTGGATCGGGACGGGAAGCGGAATTGGTAAATGCCGAAGCACGGGAAGTGGGTGACAAAACCTATTACCTGCTAGAATATGCGGTTAAACTCAGCGACAATCGCCAGCGCCATAATCTTGCCAGTGTGGCAGTCAGTCGGGGCAAGCTCTACACCTTCAACGCCTCCACCCCTGAAGGCCGCTGGGAGAAAATGAAGGATGTTTTGGAACAGTCGGTGAAATCGTTCTCGGTGTATTAAAAATTGGGGATTGGGGATTTAGGGATCGGGGATTAGGGATCAGGAATTAAATTGCGATTTTCGGCTCATGGTGCTTCCTCAGTTCGTTTTGGCTTCGGCTTCTCCAGCACGGCGACGATTGTTGCAGGCGGTGGGTATTAATCCGATCGTTTGTCCCAGTGATGTTGATGAATCGCTGGTGCAGGATCCTGATCCCAAAACCCTGGTGCAAACTCTGGCTTTGCGAAAGGCTGAGGCGGTGGCAGATCAACTCGCCAAGGATGAAAGTCGGGGAGGCGCAACATTGCCTCTCCTGGTCATGGGCTGCGATTCCGTACTGGCAATTCATGGCGAAATTCACGGCAAACCGAATAGTCCAGAGGAAGCGATCGCCCGCTGGCAAGAAATGCGCGGTCAGGTTGGGGAACTGCTGACAGGTCATGTGTTGATTGAAATGAGGGAGGATGGGGGATCAGGGGTCGGGGATCAGGGATCAGGGGGAAATCCAAAATCCAAAATCCAAAATCTAAGATCCAAAACTCTCGTTCGTTGTCAGATTACTCAGGTTTACTTTGCCAATCTGAGCGATCGTCAGATTGAAGCGTATGTGGCGACTGGGGAACCGCTCAACTGTGCGGGCTGTTTTGCACTGGAGGGCAAAGGGGGATTGTTTGTTGAAAAGCTGGAAGGCTGTCACAGCAATGTGATTGGCCTGAGCTTGCCCCTCCTACGTCAAATGCTATCTGAAATGGCATACGACATTGCCGATTTCTGGTAGTCAGAAAAGAAATATTTTTAGGCATAGACCGCTCTAAGTTCGTAAACTTCCGATGTTGGTTCCTGCGATTCCAGTGTTAAAAACTCGTGCAGTTCTTTAATCGGGACAGGATCACACTGAATATCGGATTGAAACCCTTGAATCATCTGAAAAGACTCGATCGCTTCCTTCAACTTTGCGATCGCGCTCTCTTTTGTCTCACCTTGGCCAACAACCCCATTCTCCAAGCATAAAGCAACTCAAAAACCTGCACTTTGTCTTAGGACGACAGTGTAGAAATCCATGCTGGCTGTTACGTCGAAATGGCTTTCACTCGCATTATAAATCAGTTTCAACTACTTTTATGGTCTCGGACTTTGTTCCCTTAACCCGACTTACAGGATTGGGCGATTGCTCTTAACATTAAGTTTGCAACTAATTGAAATTCTACTACTTTCTACCTTTAGCTTTTTTTGATTTATATGAATGAGATTTACCAAAGCCCTGAGGATACTGTTTTATCTTTCCTCGAAAACTTCTTAAACCTTCAATAAAATACTTAGGCGATTTTCCCTTTAGAAACTCCTCTAGCAAAAATGTGTCTATAAAACTAGTTACTTGTCCAACAATAGGAATGAAATCCAAACTCTTTCCGATACAAAATCGAAGAACTTTAGATGGAAGAGTTTGCACTACTGGTACTTCTCTAAGTAAACTGATATACTCTTTAAATATTTCTTTCTCATCATAATTCTTTCGGTCGTGAAACCATTTCCGAAACTCATTTGCATTCTGGCTTTCTATAAGTTTGAGTAAATCTTTAAAGTGATACTCATCTTGCAAATTAATTGCCCCAAGATCGGGAATGTCATTTATTTCTAGCAAAGACCATATATTTTTTGATCTTACTGATTGTTCAAACAACCTACTGAGCTTTATATCAATCAAGTCACCCAATGGTGAACCAGTTGAACTACTACTGCATCCAAAATTTAAGGAAAGGTATAACTCAATATTAAAAAGTGCTAGTGCCAAAAGTACATCAACAGGATTGCTTTGAGTATCTGTCCCAGGCCCCAGCACTCTCACTTGCATATCTTCCATTCCAGGAAGTGCCAACAAATCCTGGTTTGGGAAATCATACTCGTCTTTCCATAGAGAAGTTCCTCTTAGGTCTTTGAAGGCATCGCCTTTGATAGCATCTAAAATTATCGACATCTCTAAAGGTGTAGATTCCTTCAGAAGTAGTTCTGTAATTTTGTTCTTCTCTTTAATCTGATTACCAATAACACTTAAACCAGCTCTGACTGAATCCTCGATACTTGAATCCTGCGGTCTTTTTGAAGCAGGATCTAGAAAGGTGACTAAAGTACCATCTACACCTGTACCTTTCCCATACCCAAAAACACCACGTAATCTTAAAAAATGAATCTTTTTATTCTCAAGCAAAGAAATGAAGTTTCTTTCGCCCAAGATCAAGATCAATCCACACGCTGTTAAATAATCTTGTGTCGGTATGAGTATTTGATCATGCAAAATTAGTTCTTCATAAATAGACTTCGTAATCATCTCCTTATTCTGGAGATATCGATTCAAATGCTCACCATCTAAATTGAAAATCGCAGATAAGTTACCAGCAAGAACCTTAAACATTGTCAGTAGTAACTAATGCTAAATGAAACTATTGTAACAATTATAGCTTTTCAACTTAAAACAGGAATAACATTACCCTTATCTTCACCTTGCCGAAGCGCATGCTGCTATGACTTATTACTTCGATCATCCGAGGCAGAGATTCAACAGGAGCTTTTGCAAGTGCAGGAACTCCGTGCGTTCGCAACTCCCTCTCGATTTCTGAGTCGAATGCGATTATTTAACCCTCATTCCTGAGTTGTTTGCGGATTTCCAGGTAGCGGTGTAGATATTCAGTGATGATGCCGTGGAGTAGCAGGTTGCGGGCAGCGGCGAAGGGGCTTTCGGGGGCTAAGGGATGGCGGTTGGTGATCACATGGTTCCAGTCGTAATCGCCTGTGATGGCGCTGACGTAACAGCTAAAGTTTTCATCGAATTCCAGGGAGAGTACAGCACGTTCAAATTCTTCACAGGTTAACCAGAAGGAGTAGATGACTTTGAATAGCTCGATCGCGGACTCCAGATCCAATATCTGTGACCAGTGACGATCAAATGGAGCAATGTCAATGGTAATGGGTTGAATGCTATCGTAATTCAGTCCCTGGGCTTTCACTGATTCGAGCCAATTTGGATTCTCCCGTTGAGCCTGGTTATAGTCCAGGACAAAGTTATAAAGGATCAAATCGTGTTCTAAAAAGACATTCTCTGCCAGGTCATTCACAGTACGGGGATAGAGCGAGGATTTTTCAATAGCTGGATCTGGGCCGTTGTCAATTAAAAAATTAACGATGTTGGAACCCAAATTAATGTGCCGCACAATTAAATAACAGGCTTCTGGAGTCACAAAGTGATTTAAGAACCAGACCGCCATGCGATGCATCAACCTGTAATTGTGGAATTGAAAGGGTAGCAGTCGTTTCAGAACCAGAATGGCTGCCAGCGAAATATTGGCGATTAACTTGATGGGAATCAGTAAGTAATTGCGTGTCCAGTTTTGCAAATCCCGCATCATATAGGCTTTAGCCGTTGGATCAACTGGAATGGCCTGATCCAGGTAGAGGGCATCCCAGGCGTTAGGATTACGACGATCGCGGGGTTGGGGGGTGTAAGAGGCGATCGAATTAGGGGATTCTTTAGTCGTTTCGAGATTCATAAGAGATGATGGGGTGATGAGATGATGCGTGGTGGGCTAGAAGTCGGAATTTTTGTCGGAGTTTGGCTGGTTTGATTACTGGATTCAGATCAAAACTCCGACTTCTGGAGGCATCGCCTATTGAATTTGTTCTAGCTGCAATAGGTATAAGCGGGCAGTCACCTGAGCAGTCTTGATAATGCGTTTAGCAATCTCCATCGTCATCCATTCGGCATTGATGATGGAGTTTAATTTGCCAATATGGAATTCATCATTATCAGCATGGTAAGCCAGGAAGGAAACCTGTTCATTTTGCAGCTTCAGAGTTTGCTTAATTTGTTTGGCCCATTGCCCTGCCAGGTTATTGCCCAGTCCTTCAATGATGAACATACTGCCAATCAGATCTACCGGATTTTCCCGTGATGCCTGATGGAAAATGAAGGCGGATAATGCTTCACTGCCAATATTCTTTTCGGCTTCAACAATCTCCTGCAGTTCCCCTCCCACAGCCACATAATTGCGTTCCAGCATCTGATAGTCCCGGTGTTCATCCTGAGCATGACCAATGAACAGCGATCGCAGCCTGAAATCGGTCATGTTCGACGCTGCACGGGCAATCCATCTGGCTCCTTCTACCACCTGGGGCCGCAAATTCCGTAACAGGGCTTTGTAATCCTCCACCGTGAATTCTCCCCGGTTCAACTTCCGCACGATCGGCACCGATCGTACCTGGCGCTCAAATTCCAACCAGACGAGGGAAAGTTGGTGGAGCAGATAGGCGGAGGGAATGGAGGAGTGCCAGGGTGAAGGAGATAAGGAGGATGAGGAAGGTGGGGAAGCGAGTGTACCTTCATCTCCCCCATCTCCCCCAATCCCTAATCCCCGATCCCCCATCTCCGATCCCTGATCCCCTTCTACTACCGTCAACAACATATACGCCGTTGTAAAACGTCCACTTTCGGGAATGAAGCAGAAAATTTTCTGACCGGTTTGTAATTTGCCGGAGTGGAATAGTTCTTCCAGCATTAAGTAAATGGAGGCGCATCCTGTATTACCACGGGTGTAGAGGTTGGTGAACCATTTTTCTTCAGGAATCATGCAACCTGCTTTGTCCAGCAATTCCACGATTTGACCCCGGAAAAAGTGGGAGGAATAGTGGCATAAAAACCAGTCAATTTCATCCGGTTTCACTCGACCATAATCAATTAATTTCAGCCAACCTTCCACGCCTAATTTAATCACGTTATCGAGTAAGCGAATATTTTGTCGCAGGTTGAGCGCTCCCGATCGGGCCGCTTCCACATAAGAAGGATAATCCATCCAACTTTTTTGAGCCGTCTCATCCTGGGTGCCTGCATACATACAAACTGGATAAGCATTGGCATGGGAAATGGAATCAATCCACTCAATCTTTAAGCTAATTGCAGTTGAATTCGGATAATTTTGCAATAAAATGGCTCCGGCTCCATCGGATAGCATCCAGCGTAGAAATTCAGTATCAAAGCTGAGAGTTTTTCCAGTCTGAATATCGGTTTCTGCTTCAAAGTGAGTGTGTTTAAAGAGGCGTGAGGGTTGTTCAGAAGCAACAGCGATCGCGGCTCTTTTCTCTCCTAATTTCACCTGGGAAACAGCATACTTTAACGCGCCAATTCCAGCACAACACACTCCCATACTGGTCAAGGTTTCAACTGGGGAAAGTTCTGGTAATTCTCCATGTACCATGCTGGCGAATCCGGGGACTAATAAATCGGCCCAACTGGTACCCGCGCAAAGTAAATCGATCGCGGCTGGCTCTAAATTGATATGAGATAAGGCATCTCTGACTGCATGGGCCGCCATCTGACTATTAGAATAGGTAGTTCGCTGCTGTGAATCAAGGGCATAATATCGTTGTTGAATACCATTACTTTTAAGAATGCGGTTTTTTACTTTAGAGGAACGACCATTGACCTGACCTAAATAGGTCTCTATCTGATCATTGCCAATCGGATTTCCCGGCAAAAATTTGCCGATGCTATTGATGAATACACCGTGCATAGAAGCAATTCCTATAAAATTAGAGAGAAGTTTTTGATGAGGCAGCCAACTAAATCTGATTTTAATCAGGTTG
>JBBIQC010000026.1:0-7607 GCA_037442585.1 Oscillatoriales cyanobacterium bin_317 | reverse complement strand
CAAATTCGTTGGAGCGATCGTGGCACCCTCAGGAACTTTTTAAGTAGACAATTCGACTCTAGTAAGATTGCAGGGAATTCTTTTTTAATTTGTGACACTTCTAAAATCTGGTACGGAAATTTCAGCTTTTCCATCAAGTTTCGTCATTTTAGAAATAGCAGCACCTGCTGCTATTGATATTACTCATTTGCTGACAACCAGATTTATGCAAGCAATTAATCAATAGCGATGGACAGCTTAGAGACCGTCTACTCAAACGATTCAACTTACCCACCTGCTCTCACGTTATGTGCAGGATTAGAACGCTATTACCACGCCAATCCTGACTTTGTGCAGAACCAGGATTTATGGGTGGGGCGATTTCGCGTTCCCTGGCGCGACCTGCAACGGCATGACATTATGCATGTGGTGACGGGGTACAGCACTGACCTGGATCAGGAACTGCAACGGATTTATCCACCCCCATTTTCCACTGCCTCAGAAGTGATGCCGGACGGCTATAGTTAAAGTACTGTTGATGGCGATCGACAACGATCGTCTTTTTGAAGGAGGAACGTCCAAGCATGTCTTCTGTGGCCTTTGAGTTGTTGTTCATTTTTTTATTAACGATTGCCAATGGAGTATTTTCAGGCTCGGAAATTGCTGTGGTGTCAGCCCGTAAAGTTCGGTTAGAACACCTGGCCAATCGGGGAAATAAAAAAGCACAGATGGCTCTCAGGTTAGCGAATTCGCCGAATAGTTTTCTATCCAGTGTGCAAATTGGAATTACATTGATTGGTATTTTGAGTGGCGCAGTGGGTGGAGCAACACTTTCTAGACGCTTAGAAGAGGTATTAAGAACGTTTCCTGTATTAGTTCGTTATAGTGAGCCATTGAGTATTCTGATCGTTGTCACTTTTATCACTTATCTATCTCTAGTAATTGGGGAGCTGGTTCCAAAACGCATTGCTTTGAATAATCCAGAGAAAATCGCCTGTTCAGTGGCACATCCGATGCATTGGCTGGCAAAGCTAACGGCTCCGGTGGTGCATCTCCTCAGTTCTTCAACCGATGGGTTATTGAAATTGTTGAGTATTCAGGTGACAGAGGATCCTGGAGTGACAGAGGAGGAAATTAAGGTGTTGATTAAACAGGGGACTCAGGCGGGCATGTTTGAGGAAGCAGAGCAGGAAATGGTATCGCGGGTGTTTCGGTTGGGCGATCGCTCTGTCACTGCACTCATGACTCCGCGCACCGATATTGTCTGGCTGGACGTAGATGCCCCCTGGGAACTAAATAAAAGTGTGATGCTGGCCAATCCCCATTCTTACTTTCCGGTGGGGCGGGGTAGCCTTGACGAGTGTGTGGGCATTGTCAGCCTTAAGGATTTACTGCCCGCTTTTATGGCTGGAGAGGTTGTGAATCTGCGGCAGGTGATGCGTTCTCCTTTGTTTGTGCCGGAAAGCATTCGGGCATTGAAAGTGCTGGAATTGTTTAAAGAATCGAGAAATCATATCGCCTTAATTGCCGATGAGTATGGTGGATTGGAAGGATTAGTCACGTTGAATGATGTATCGGAAGCGGTGATTGGTGAACTGCCATCTCTGGAAGACCTGAATGAACCGTTGGTAATTAAACGAGACGATGGTTCCTGGTTGCTGGATGGTATGTTGTCGACCGATACGTTGAAAGAAATTCTGCAACAGGACAATTTGCCCAGCGAGGACGAGGGCTACTATCAAACCCTGGGCGGCTTTGCCATGCATGTTTTAGGACGGGTGCCTACGTCTGGAGAACATTTTGACGCGATCGGCTTCCGCTTTGAAATTATGGATATGGATGGCAACCGCGTTGATAAGGTAATGGTTACACTCATTCCCGACTCACAGCCTGCCGACCTTCAGTAGGATTGGCATTGATTACCAGTTCCACAGGACGGGGTTGCTATCCAGATGATCGGTGACCGTGCGACCGATCGCGTCAATTTCCGCCAATTCTGCCTGGGATAACTGCACCTCAGCCGCTCTGGCATTTTCAGCCGCCTGATCGGCATGACGAACACCCGTAATCGCATTGGTTTGTGGTTGGGCAATCAGCCACGCGATCGCCAGATTGGCCAGAGAAATGTGATGACGCTCGGCGATCGGTCTTAACTTATTCAGAGCAGCCTGTGCCCGGACAAAATTTTCTCCCTGAAATAATTTATTTTTGGCCCGGTGGTCGGCGGGATCAAACTGGTGTCCGGGTTTAAACTTCCCGGTGAGCAATCCCTGGGCCAGTGGTGAATAAGCCAGGATGGAAATCTGGTGCTCAATGCAGTAGGGCATGGCATCCTGTTCGACCTGCCGCCAGAACAGAGAGTAGGGAGGTTGCAGGCTGTCAATCCGGCCAAATTGTGAAGCTTCTTCCAATTGAGCGCGAGAAAAGTTGGATACGCCGATCGCCCGAATTTTTCCCTGCTGCTTCAGGTCATTTAAGGCCCGCATGGTTTCCTCGATCGGCACCTTTTCACTGCCATAGGTGCCCGCAGGCCAGTGAATCTGATACACATCGATATAATCGGTTTTCAGGTTTTTCAAAGAGCCTTCGCAGGCCGCGATCACCTGATCGTACTTCAGGTGATTGGAAAAAACTTTGGTCATGTAAACCACACGATCGCGCACATCGGCTAACGCTTCTGCGACAATCCGTTCAGAGTGTCCTGAACCATAAACTTCAGCGGTATCAACGGTGGTAATTCCGGCATCGAAGGCGGCGCGAATGGCGGCGATCGTATCGGTATCTTCAATGCCTGCCCACATGGCTTTACCAGCCTGCCAGGTGCCGGTAATGATGGGCGTGATCTGAATTCCTGATGTCCCCAATTCTCGTGTTTGCATAACTGATTTTTGGTTAGTAGGCGCTTCTGTCGCCTAGATCTTACTTCCTGGTCAGACAACCGTTCGCCGTTTCCGAACGGCCAATTGGGGCTTTTCAAACAACCTGTGAGCTTCTAAACGTCCTCAGAATTTTTTAAATTAGGCAGGAGTAGACGTATTCCTATTACAGCAAAACCGATCGCGGCGGCAATTTTAATCAACTGTTCTGGTAGAAAGTGAGCCGTTCCCTCACCCACAATTACTCCCAGAAAGCTGGCTAACAGAAGGGCTGCGGTCGCTCCTAAAAAGACTGCTTGAGGAGATTTGGAACCACCACTAAGGGCGATCGCGGCCAGTTGGCTTTTATCTCCTAATTCAGAGATAAATACTGTTACGAAGCTCAATCCAATTAAATGCCAGTCCATAGGGAGTTAAGAGTTGAAAGTTAAGAGTTAAGAATTGGGCGAGTTTTGAATGTTAAGTTTTGAGTGTTAAGTTGAACTTAGAAGTTAAAACTTAACACTTTCACCCCAGCACATCCCAAATTAACCAGGCTGCAATTAGCAGTAACAGAACTCCAGCAGAAACATCGAGGGTGCGGGGAGAGAGGCGGGTGGAGAGCCAGCGACCCACTAGAACGCCCAGTAGAGTGGTAGCAATTAAGGCGGTACCTGCACCTGCAAAGATCAGCCAGGGTTGGTGGGACTCTGCACTCATCAGCAGGGTAGCCATTTGGGTTTTGTCGCCCAGTTCGGCCAAAAAGATGGTGACGAAAGTGGTAGTAAAAACCTTCCAGAAAGAATGCCCTACTTCTGGTTGAAGAGGGGATTCAGCCTCAGGAACTGCGATCGCTGGAACCAGGTCGTCTTGAATGAAAATTTCCAGCGATTGAGCAGGATCCGGTTCCATCTCAACGTTTCTCTTCAAGGTTACGGGTTGAAGTAAGGATGGCGAACGTTCCACGATCAGGTCTACCTCAAGGGTTTTCATAATCCTTTCATTATCTATCAGAATCCCCTTTTTTGAAAGTAGATGTTTGATATTTTCTTTTCCCTTCTTTCCTCCCTCTTCCCGATCCCCTGTTTCCTCTCTCCTCTCAAAATCCCACTTCCCGATTAAACCGCAGCATTTCTAGACTGCGATCGCCATGTACCCCTTCAATTTGTTGGCGACAGCACTCAATGGCAAAGTCGTTTAACTCGTCTGCTTCAATGCCATACAGATCATGAAAAACGTCTGGCTCTACCCGACAGAAGCGAGGGCGATTGGCATAGATCTTGCATTCGCGAGTGGCGTGGTCAAAGTTGATGCACCATCCTCCCTCCCCGACCATGCTGAGATAAAGTTCCAGTTCCTCCGGAGTGAGGTAGTCTGCCAGTTCTGGACGATCGCCCGGATCCAGTTGACAGCAAGCCCCACAGTGGTTTATACAGCGCCATGTACCCATAGAAAAAATCTTTTTATAGTTTTGTTAAGTTCATTAGAAGGAAAGACGTTCCCAGTTAAGATAAATAGTCGTTACAGAAACATTACGTTTTTTGATGAGTTGCCGAAGTAACTCGTGTTTTGGGAGGAAAGATGGGATTTATTACTGACATTTTTGGCGGCATTAATTGGGAAGCGATCGCACAGCTTACCATGTTAGCAGCAATTGTGATTGCTGGTCCTGTCGTGATTTTTCTGCTGGCAGCACGCGGCGGCGATCTGTAACGTATCAAGTTTTTCGAGTATGAGAGAGTAGCGACAAGTCCGGTTCACGCCGGACTTTTTTTTGCATTGTTTTTGAACCACTGAGTCTGTTCGATGAGTCGCACAAATTCAATCAAGACATCCTGATACTTCAGACCCGCGACTTCCATCAGGTCGTTGTGGTCGGCTCCGGCGATCGCGACAAACTGTTTGGGTTGGTTGGCCTGCTCATACAATTGCCTGGCATGACTGAAGGGAATCACCCGATCGTCGGTGCCGTGTATTACCAGGATGGGCGATCTCACGGCCCGAATTTTACTCAGGTTGTCAAAGCGATCAAAGGGCAGCACGGGAATTTGTGTGACCACCCGAAACGTACTGGTAAAAGCACCTTCCAGGATCACCCCGGCCACTGGCTCACGAGTTGCCAAATCGATGCTGGGGCCGCTTCCGACAGAATGACCATACAAAATGATTCGCTTTGCAGGAACTCGTAGCACCTCCGTTAAGTACTGATAAGCGGCTGCAATATCCTCGTAGGTCTTGTGTTCGGAAGGAGTGCCGTCGCTGGTGCCATAGCCCCGGTAATCGTAGGCAAACACTGAAAATCCAAGCTGCTGCAGGGCGATCAATAAGGGGCGTATGTAGCCTAAATCAGTACCATTTCCGTGGCTGTATAGGATCGTGTAAGTTGCCTGGGAATTGGGAAAGTAGAGTGCAGAGATTTTTTCCCCGTCGCGGGTCGTCAATTTCACAACCTCACCATTGTCCTGATAGCTGGCGGCTGGCGGCTGAAAAATCGCTTGTTCAGAAAAAAAGAAGGCCACTCCACCCAGTACCAGGTACATGAGCAGCAGCGATCCCAGAACCCATCCCACCATCATCCGCCTCACCGGTTCTCTCCAATCATCCCCCATACAGACACGATGAGTCGCGTCTCTACCCCCATCTCTGATCCTCGACCCCCGATCCCTGGTTCCCCTCTTCCTCCAGAGCTATCAGTGCCGCTTTAATCAGGTTGAAATAATAGGGCTGAGATACATCCACCTGGACGCGATCGCCAGGGCCTTTCGTTAACCATCCCCAGCGCTGCCCCTGTTGGATTGTCAATACCTTGCCTTGAGCATTGCGAATTCGCAGTTCTTTTCCGGTTGCTGCTTCTACCAGCTTACAGGCATAACTGCGTTCTTCATGCACAAAGGTCGTGGGTGGGTCGGGAGTTGGGGAATTGGTAACAGCGACAGGACGGCTGCCCACCAGTTCCAGTTGCAGGGAAATTTCACCATTCCATTCATTAGTACGCAGCCGATACGCCAGATCCAGAACGGGAGGTAGAGGGTAATAGTCTCCCCAGCGCCACGCGATCGCACAAAAGCGACGGGGTGGTTGTTCGGTTGCGTCTCCCTGATTCTGACTCACTGTTAATTTCAGGTGTCCTTTACCGATCCGCTTCTGTTCATGGATCCGCACCCGGCTTGACCAGAAGGTGGCCTCCGGGTTCTCTACGCCACAGGGTTGCAGGGCTTCCATCTGATGATACAGGGCAAAGTCAATCTGACTTAAGGAGGCTTCCGCATCGATTTTCACCAGTGGTTTGAGGTGTTCTGGTTGCAGGCACTGAAAGGCGAATTCACTGAGGCGCGATCGCAGGGCATCCAGATTCTCAGCCTTTAAGGAAAAGCCCCCGGCAGCCCGGTGTCCGCCATGCTTTTCCAGCAGGTCTTGGCAAAATTCCAGAGCTTCAAAGACGTGAAATTCGGGAATGCTGCGGGCTGAACCGCGAATGTGCCGCTGTTCCTCATCCTCGTAGGTGCCGATGAAAACGGGCACGCCATAGCGTTCCACCAGGCGGGAAGCGACAATCCCAATGACACCATGATGCCAGCCCGGTTGCACCACCACCAGAACCCGATCGCGCTGGATATTAAACTCCCCACTTTCGCAAATGGCCACGGCTTCCTGTTCAATCTCTTCACACAGCCGCTGCCGTTGTTGGTTAATTTGCTCACATTGCATAGCCCGTTCCAGGGCCGTTCCCATATCATCGGTGGTCAATAACTCGATCACAATTTGCGGATCGGCGAGACGACCAACAGCATTAATTCGGGGGCCAAGCCGAAAGCCGATCGCTTCTGGCTTCAAATCCTTTTCGCCACTCAGCCCAGAGACTTGAATCAGGGCTTGGACTCCAGTCAGTTTCGATTTCGCTAATAGCTGCAATCCCTGCTTTACCCAGCGCCGATTCACGCCCGTCAGGGGAGCCAGGTCGGCGATCGTCCCCAGGGTAAACAATGCTAATAGGGAATCACCCAATTCCAGGGAACTGCCCATACTTTGCGCCAGAGATTTCGCCAGGATATAGGCCACTCCCACTCCGGCCAGTCCGCGATAGGGGGAGGTTTCGGCTAACCGTTTGGGATTCAGAATGGCGTTGGCATCCGGCAGAGTGGGCGGCAAGTCATGATGGTCGGTAATGATCACGGACAGGCCCAGTTCCCGTGCATGGGCGATCGGTTCGTGAGCTGCAATGCCATTGTCCACTGTGAGAATCAGCCCCACCCCTTCTGCATAGAACTCATCCACGATCCGCTGGTTAATGCCGTACCCTTCCGCCATCCGACTGGGAATCGCGTAATCTACCCGTGCTCCCAGGGCGTGTAATGCCCGCATCAGCAGGGCAGTGCTGGTCATCCCATCGGCATCGTAGTCGCCGCAGATGGCCATCCGCTGGCGGGTATTAATAGCGTTAATCAGCAGTTCCAGGCTGAGGGGCAAATCTGAGAATTCAGCCAGAGGAGAGGGGAGGGGCAGACTTTCTGGATTGAGAAATGCCAGAATCTGCTGCAGGTCGGTCAGCTCGCGGTTCAACAGAACCTGTGCCATCAGGGGCGACAACTCCAGAACTGCGGCAATAGACTGAGCCAGTTCCGGTTGAGCCGCAGCAATTTGCCAGCGTTGGGAGGGCAGTTTGTTCGCGATCGTGCTGGAGCCTGGAGAAACAGATAAATCGGTCATGAATTCTACACAAATAGGCACAGGTTTCTTACACTAGCCTTCCCTGATGCAGGAATCAATCTTAAA
>JBBIQC010000025.1:17463-18210 GCA_037442585.1 Oscillatoriales cyanobacterium bin_317 | reverse complement strand
CATGGTGCCTTTCTCCCTGGGGTCAGATACCAATGGATCGATCCGGGTGCCTGCCGCGCTCTGTGGCATTTTTGGCCTGAAACCCACCTATGGACGGCTGTCCCGTGCCGGCACTTATCCCTTCGTTGGCAGCCTGGATCATCTGGGGCCGTTTACCCGATCGGTGCGAGATCTGGCCTTAATCTTTGACCTTTTGCAGGGTCATGATCCCGCTGATCCCGTCTGCACCACTCGTCTCCCAGTTCCCTGCCTGCCAGAATTGACCAAAGGGATCGACGGACTACGAATTGCAGTAGCAGATGGATACTTTGCCCAAGGGGGAGAGCCAGAAGCTTTTGAAACAGTCGCCAGGGTAGCCGATGCTCTGGCAGCCAAACAAACTATTACAATTCCAGAAGCCCACCGAGCCAGAGCCGCCGCATTTATCATTACCGCCTGTGAAGGGAGCAATCTACATTTGCAAGACTTACGGCAGCGGCCCCAAGATTTTGATCCGGCGACTCGCGATCGCTTCCTGGCAGGTGCGCTAATTCCCGCCAACTGGTACTTACAAGCCCAACGTTTCCGCCAGTGGTATCGCGATCGGGTACGGGAACTGTTTACCCAGGCCGATATTATTCTGGCTCCCACCGTTCCCTGTGAGGCCCCATTGATTGGTCAAACGACCTGGGTATTGGATGGTGTAGAAATGCTGGTGCGTCCAAATGTAGGATTATTTACTCAACCGCTGTCGTTCATTGGCCTACC
>JBBIQC010000025.1:15332-17420 GCA_037442585.1 Oscillatoriales cyanobacterium bin_317 | reverse complement strand
GACACCTCCCGCTAGGTGTTCAAGTTATTGGTGCGCCCTATCAGGAAGCCTCCGTCCTGAGAGTTTCTGCTTTCCTGGAAGCTCACGGCATTGCCTCTGCTCCCGTCCCGGTCATCCCTAACTCTTAACTCTCAACTCTTAACTTTTCCCTACTGCCTATTCCCATGTCCCTCCCCTCCTCCGCTTACCTCTCCTTTACTCCTGACCTGACCATTTGCCGGATTCTGAATGGTATGTGGCAGGTCTCCGGTGGTCATGGCAGGATCGATCCCCAGGCCGCGATCGCTAGTATGTTCCACTATGTAGATGCTGGATTCACCACCTGGGATTTAGCCGACCACTATGGCCCTGCGGAAGACTTCATTGGCGAATTCCGGCGACAGCTGCAGGCGACTCGCGGAGTAGAGAGTCTGTCAAAGATTCAGGCGTTTACCAAGTGGGTGCCCCGTCCCGGTAAAATGACTCGCCAGATTGTGGAAGACAATATCAATATCTCTCTGCGGCGGATGGATGTACCCGCCCTGGATCTGCTGCAATTTCACTGGTGGGAGTACCGCGATCCGGGCTATCTGGATGCTCTCAAATATATGGCTGAGTTACAGCAGGAAGGCAAAATCAAGCATCTGGCCCTGACCAACTTTGATACTGAACATCTGAAAATCATCCTGGATCACGGAATTCAGATTGTGTCCAATCAGGTGCAGTATTCGCTGGTCGATCGCCGTCCAGAAGTGGCAATGACCGCTTTTTGCCAGCAGCACAATATCAAACTATTCGCTTATGGCACGGTTTGCGGTGGCTTACTGTCTGAAAAGTATCTGGGTGTGCAGGAACCGGGACGCTGGGAGTTAAATACCGCCTCGCAACGTAAGTATCACCAGATGATCAGTGCCTGGGGTGGCTGGAATTTATTTCAGGAGTTGTTGCAAACGCTGCATGCGATCGCCCAAAAACACTCAGTCAGCATTGCCAATGTCGCCGTTCGGTTTCTTCTGGATCAACCTGCTGTGGGAGGGGTGATTGTCGGTGCCCGTCTAGGTGTGTCAGAACACATTGCCGATAATGCCAGAGTGTTTAGATTTAGCCTGGATGAGGACGATCGTGCTCAATTAGAAGCCGTGACCCGTGAATCTCGCAACCTGTTTCAAATGATTGGTGATTGTGGAGATGAATACAGGCGATAGGGAGATGCTATAATCATTAAGCTTTGAGGGTGACTAGCGCAACGGTAGCGCATCGGACTCTTAATCCGCTGGTTCTGGGTTCGAATCCCAGGTCACCCATGATTTTTGCTGATGAGGATTCCTAAAATTACCCCTGCGGGTGAAGTTTGGCTATACAGTAATCGGTTATTGCCCTGGATCTGGTAAGGCTAGTCCTGATAGAGAGCGATCGAGTGTTTTAATGGGACAATTAAAGGGCTTTGATGTATCCAAGTATTATGGCTTCCTCAAAAGACAAATCTGCTAAAGCCACTGAGCGCATTGTATATCGAGAATTTGGTAATTCTGATAATGCAGACGCTTTAGAGCGAGGAACTCCCGATCTGCCGCCCAATCAACAGAATATTCGAGTTGAGGCTTCCAGTAAGGGTCGCAAAGGCAAAACAGTAACGATTCTGCGGGGATTTCAATGCAGCCCTGACAAATTAGCTGATTTATTGAAAAAGCTGAAAACGCAATGTGGTGCAGGTGGCACGATTAAAGATAATGAAATTGAAATTCAAGGCGACCACAAACAGAAAATCATTCAATACTTAATCCAGCAAGGCTACAAAGCAAAAAGCAGTGGAGGTTAGGCGATGAATGTTTTACACCCCTTCAAAGGGTTTCTCAGTTGAAATTTGTTGATGAGCTTCAGGTGCAGATGCAACGTGACCTGTGATTAAAAAGTCGGGATAGGCCGGTACACCAGTCTCAGGAATATCCAGTCCCTCTAATTCTACTTCTGGTGGAACACGCATGGGAATGAGCCTGTTCAGCCCCTTAAAGAACAGATAGGACAGACCAAAAGCCCAAATCACCAAGGTAATGCACCCAATTACCTGGGCCAGGAACTGACCAAAATCCCCATAAAATAATCCCTTGA
>JBBIQC010000025.1:4462-15293 GCA_037442585.1 Oscillatoriales cyanobacterium bin_317 | reverse complement strand
CCATAGTAAGCAGAACCATCGGCAAATAGACCGACTGCCAGCACTCCCCAAAGACCACAGACGGCATGAACCGAAATCGCACCCACCGGATCATCCACGTTCAGGTGATCCCAGAATTCGACTGAAATGCAAACTAGCAAGCCCGCGATCGCTCCAATGGTGAATCCGGCGGTTGCGCCTACAAAGCCAGAGGCGGCAGTAATAGACACCAGGCCAGCCAGCAAACCATTCGCCACCATGGCTGGATCGGGTTTACCTTGCAAAATCCACATAGCCATGTCCCAACCCAAAATTAACGCCCAGTTGAGACAACCAACCTCCTCCCCAGGCCCAGTTTCCGAATAGGGGGTAGAGAATCATAGAGATGAAGAAGCCGTAGATAAAGAACGTTTTCAGGTTCCATCGTTCTGCCATCGAGCCTGTGGGAATCGTGGCAGCGGTGTCCATAAACACCATCTGAAATAGAAAGAGCGCATAGGTTCCTACATCGTAAGTTTTACCAGTTAAAAACCAATCGTTGACTGCAAAGAGGCCAAATGGCTTGCCAAACAAATTCAAGGTGACTTCTTTTGAGGCATCTAATCCGGCAGTACCTCCTAAAGAAGCTGCAGGCATGGCTCCGTGCATCAGGGCAAATCCGGCCATCCAAAAGCCTGTTAAGCCAACCACGTAGATCAAAAAATTCATCATCATCGTGTGGGAGGCGTTTTTGGCACGGGTAAAGCCTGTTTCCATTAAGGCAAATCCCGCCTGCATAAACATCACCAGAAAGCCTGTGATCAGGGTCCACATCAGATTAATGGCGATTCGGTTTTGCCCCACACTATCGGCTAACTGAACAGCGAATGGTTCCTTTGCAGCTTGCACCTTATAGGTCTCGTAGTCTCTCAAGCGATCGGCATAATCTGGAGCCTTCTGATCAACTGGCTGCTCGATCACAATGCCATTCCCTTCTGCATTTTGTACATCAGCCGCAGTACCCGTTTTGTTGCCTCCCGGATCTCCAGCCAGAGCATATTGAGCGATCAATACAGTGCAGAATACCAGCACCGCTGGCATCATCATCCGGATTAAAAATTTAAGTAATTTGCTACTCTCTTTATGATTTCTTCGCCAACTCTGTCGTCTCATTTCCTATCTCCATAAAGCTGTTTGATGTACCTCAAATTTCTTGTGCAAAAAGATGCCGCTGAGCACCCAGCAGCACAGGAACAAACGACTTGAAGCAACCCCCTTAATGCTGGAATAGGGCTTCAGGGAAGCTTTTACACAGGAAACATCAGATGGCTGATCCAGTTTCCATGGGAATAATCTCTTTTTACAGGTATTTCCTCGAAGGATCCGTAATAACGTTATAAAAATATCTTATATATATAAAATATTTCTCTCTACTGCCGATCCATGTGTCATATAGCGGTTCCTGATCGGATGAAGTA
The DNA here is from genome assembly GCA_037442585.1 of Oscillatoriales cyanobacterium bin_317. Taxonomy (GTDB): domain Bacteria; phylum Cyanobacteriota; class Cyanobacteriia; order Leptolyngbyales; family Leptolyngbyaceae; genus Leptodesmis. The sequence continues at coordinate 13,857 of JBBIQC010000025.1, read as the reverse complement.
CAGCAGGAACCCTGCTGAATAAGCGTTACAGGCATCTCTATGTACCTCACGCCAGCGAGAACCGCTATAGTGCAGTAAGGCGAAAATAATCCTTCAGTTGACTCTATAGCTGTTTCGGGGAGATAGGTAATAGGATCTCCAAGAGTGTGGAGAGTAGGGCTTTACCACGCTTGCGAGCATTGTGAACCACCTCGAAGAACCCCAGATACAGGGGCAATTTTTCTTGAGAAATGCCACGATGAGGCCGCCACCAGGAACGCAGCAACGACCAAAACCCTTCCATTGTATTGACATGGACTTCATAGAAGCCATCGCCAATCTACTAGTAGAAATTGGCTGGCAAAATGGGCGGCGTATCTATGGCACTCTTTTGCACATTGACATCATTGACCAAAAACTTTGGATTCAACAGGATGGTATAGAGGAGGGGATTGCTGATGAACTTGTTGCATTAGGGGTTCCCAAACAGCAAATTGTTTTGGGCTTTAAGCCGATCGATCGCCGCAAAGTCACCGAATTTGCCATCTGATGATCATCATTTCCACAAGCTCACGCTCAAGAATCGATGCAGCTTGGCTTCAAGCTCTATGATGCCTTGCATCTGGCATTTGCCCAGGCTGCTTCAGCAGATATTTTTTTGACGACGGACGATCGCCTGCTGAGAAAGCCAAGCAGTATCCTGAAGTCATCGCGATCGCCGTTGAAAATCCAGTGATTTGGTTGATGAACGCATTACAGGAGGAACAGGAACACTATGAAACAAACTGAAATTAGAAAAACGGGTTACAAAGCGCTGATTGATGCGTTAGGCTTTACGTGATCTGGCGTTCTGGTGAAACGTTAGTGGAAATTAATGGAGATTAGCCAGCGGCATCCATAAAAGTGGCGCAGCAATATGGTGAAATGGTAGCGGCAGCCAATTGTCATCTGTCTACCGTCAGATCTCATTCGTTATCATCAGACCCCCATGAACATGACTCGTCGCCAGTTCCCCGTTGTCCTATCTGCTTTGGCTGTGATGGTTACAGCCTGTACGTCTGCCAATCCTGGTACTTCCACTGGAGGAGCGCCGCAAACTGCAGGGAATGGGGCGATCGCGATCGGGGTGGGGGTGGCTCAAACCAGTAATGTGGCCTTGTTGGGGCAGGAACAGGTGGCCGGAGCCAAAATTGCCGAAAAGTACTTCAATGACAAAGGCGGTATCAACGGAACTCCCATCCGCCTCGTGCTGCAAGATACGGCAGGGGATGAGCAGGGAGCGATTAACGCTTTTCAAAGTCTGATCAATCAAGGGAAGGTTGCGGGAATTGTCGGGCCAACGCTTTCGCAGCAAGCTTTCGGTGCTGATCCGATCGCCGATCGGGCCAAAGTTCCAGTGATCGGCCCCTCAAACACGGCCAAAGGAATTCCTCAAATCGGTGAATTTGTCTCGCGGGTATCGGCTCCCGTGACAGTTGTGGCTCCTAACTCGGTGAAAGCCGCCCTGAAGCTGAGTCCCAATATCAAAAAAGTAGCCGTTTTCTACGCTCAGAACGATGCCTTCAGTAAATCGGAAACAGAAGTCTTTCAGCAGACGGTTAAAGATCAGAACCTGGAACTGGTAACAGTGCAGAAATTTCAAACCACCGACACTGATTTTCAAACCCAGGCTACGGCGGCTCTCAATCTCAAACCCGATTTAGTCATCATCTCAGGACTGGCGGCAGATGGAGGTAATTTAGTACGGCAACTCCGGGAGCTAGGGTACACAGGGCTGATGATTGGTGGCAATGGCCTCAACACCTCCAACATTTTTCCAGTTTGCAAATCACTTTGTGATGGCGTGCTAATTGCCCAGGCTTACAGTCCCGAAACTCCCAATGACATCAACAAAGCCTTTCGGGACGCTTACGTCGCCCAGTACAAAAAGGCCCCCCCCCAATTCAGCGCCCAAGCCTTTACAGGGATTCAGGTGTTTGTGGATGCTTTAAAGGAACTGGATAAAACCGCCAAAGTGACTCAAAAGCCCTTACCCGATCTGCGAGTTGCTTTAAATCAACAACTGCTTAAAGGGAAATACACCACACCGCTCGGTGAAATTTCCTTCACTCCTGAAGGGGAGATTGTCCAGAAGGATTTTTATGTGGCTCAAATCAAAATGGATCCCGATGGCAATAACGGCAAGTTTACTTTTTTGAAGTAGCCACGATGTCGGACAAGAGCGATCGCTCCCACTGGCTTGAATCAGGGATGGAATAGCCAGAATAATACCCTGCGGTAGAGGAAAGAGGGGAAAGACTGACGCTATGTTTGGATGGGAAGATTTGTAGAGTGCTATGGGAACTGAAAACGCGATCGCCACCGCTACGACGGTCAATGCCCGACGAAAAGATGCCTTTGACCTGTTCAATTTCAAGTTTTATCAGGGGCCGAACCCCTATTTGGAAACCGGAGCCGCCATTTTTGACTTTGCGCTCACAGGCATGGCTGAACCTCGTCCCATTGCCGAGTACGTGGAGGTCATTGGCAACTACTATCCCCATCTGCGCGACGAAACCTATGCGTCTTACGCCCACTTATTTGCCCGCACGGTTGCCCAAGTAAACTGTCTGCAGATGGAGCTGCATTTCCATCGCTGGCATTGTCAACCCTGTGGCGATCGTTGTACTCGCATTGCTGTTCAGGCACTCCATGCACGCACCAGCCGAGCCTTGATCTACTGTGTTTGGGATTGGTTTGAGGCCATGACTCAGGAGCAAAACTTTTCTATCCAGGATCAAATTGAGGTCTTGCAGGGGTCGTTCCGGCAATCGGTCTATGGTGGGCCAACGGTCTATGCCCTACTCAAGACAGCCTACGAACAGGAAATTCCCACCTTTTATCTGTGGGATGAAGGGTTGATGCAGTACGGCTATGGCAAAAAGCAGGTGCGCGGCGTTGCCACTACCTTTGATACCGATAGCCATCTAGACTCGGACTTCACCACCCGCAAAGATGACTGCAAGGCATTTCTCAGCACTCTGGGGTTTCCCGTCCCTCAGGGAAGTCTTGTCTGTTCCTTGAAGGAAGCACTGGCCGCCGCCGATCGCATTGGCTATCCCGTAGCTGTGAAACCTGTCGTGGGACACAAAGGCGAGGGGGTGACGGCAGATGTTCAAACTGAGGCAGAACTGGAGCAGGCTTACGATCGTGCCGTTGAAGCCATTCCCCCCGAAGAATCGGTTCGCATGATTGTCGAAACCAGTATTGCCGGGAAGGATTACCGCCTGCTGTGTGTGAATGGGCGATTTGTTGCGGCCACTGAGCGCTGTCCGGCCTATGTGATTGGCAACGGTGATCTGACCATTCAAGAACTCATCGATCGGGAAAACCGCACGACGGCTCGCAGCGATACTCCTACATCTCCGTTGGGCAAGATCAAAATGGATGACGCAATGGATCGGTATTTAGAGGAACAGGGATTATCTCTGGATACCGTACTGGAGAGCGATCGCAAAGTTTTTCTCCGCAAAGTCGCTAATTTGTCAGCAGGCGGATTGAGCATTGATGCCACTCCCATCATTCACCCGGACAACATCATTCTGGCTCAGGATATTGCTCAACATTTCCGACTCACCTGCCTGGGAATTGATGTGATTAGCCAAGATCTATCCCGATCATGGCAGGATGGTGACTTCGGCATTCTGGAAATTAATGCCGCTCCGGGAATTTATATGCACCTGAAACCCGCGATCGGTGAAAAAGTCGATGTCACTTCTGCAATTTTAAAGACTTTCTTTCATACGGGCAGCGCTGCCCGGATTCCAATCATTACCTTTAATTGCATTACGGTTGGTGAGTTACAGGAAGTGATTGATCACATTCTGTTGCAGCATCCAGAGTGGACGATCGGAGCCGTATGCCGGGATGCGGTGTTCATTAATCGAGCTGAAAAAAACTTACATTCTGACTACAACACAAACATTCAAAATTTGCTGCGCAATCCCAAACTTGATCTGCTCATTGCAGAGTATCGAGATAGTATTTTGGAGCAGGATGGGATGTTTTACTGTGGCAGTAATATCGTCATTCTAGACAATCCAACGGATATAGAAATGATGCTTACTCGCGATGGGTTTGAAGATTCTATCGTTGTCATCAAGCAAGATGAAACCATTTCTGTACGCCGCCAAGGATTAATGGAACAGTACACGCTGGGAAATCATGAACCTTTCAGTCGGGTGTATTTAAAGGAAATCGCTACGATTCTTTGAGGAGAAGCAGATGGATGATTTAGGATGTATTCAACATTTGATATAACAGTTTGCTGACGGGTCATTGGAGATATTCCTTACCCCATAGGCACATCGTATAAATGTCATCAGTAATGCATGATCATTGTCATGGATTACTCAATTGTTTCGTTAAGTCCACAATCTCTTCAAAGCAGAAGTCATCCACCAGTTGAGTCAGGGCATTGGCAAGAGAAGCCTGGTCTTCAGGAATCTGTTGAATCAATTGAGAAACTAATTTGGCATTCACTTTCATTGCGGCCTGATTCAATTGCTGAACCCACTCTACAGGCATTACAGAGAAACTATCAGTGGTCAGGGTAAAGGGCATAGACTCTTCGTTGACTGCAGGTTGGGCGTGCTGCTTCGCGGATACCACAAAGGTCGGATAGGATTGCGGCTCCGCATAAACGTACTGCAATCCCAGATATTCCGCCATCTTTTCAAAAATGACTTCCGCTTTAAAGGGCTTCCGCACAAAGTCATTACACCCCATCGAAAGAGCAATCCGTCGATCTTCCTCAAACACACTCCCCGTCAGCGCAATGATGATCGGTGGTTCCTGTCCCGTTGCGGCGCAGGCGGCTTTAATCCGTTTGGTTGCCTCATACCCGTTCATTACAGGCATCCGAATATCCATCCAGATGAAATGCGGTGACCAGGCTTCCCATTGGGCGATCGCTTCCTCCCCATTCGCCGCTTCCTGTACCTCAAACCCAATCGGGGCCAACAGTTCAACCAGAATCTGACGGTTCTCCAGCCGATCTTCCACAATCAAGATGCGGTAGGTGGGTTCTCCTGGGGCCAAGCCAATCACTTGCTGATGCGATGTTCCATGCAGATGTCCTGCGGCCTCAACGACCTGGGCTTGAATGGATAATCGAAAGGTGGCTCCCTCTCCTACCACACTGGTCACGGAAATTTCGCCTCCCATTAAGTGAGCAAACTTCTGGCTGATGGCCAGCCCCAACCCCGTTCCCTCCTGGGATTTGCGTCCGGTTTCCGTTTGCACAAAGGCTTCAAACAGGTGTTCCAGTTCTTCGGGCGCAATCCCAGGGCCAGTATCTTCGACTGCAAAATAAAGAGTGGCAGGAGATTTTGGATTTTGGATTTTGGATTTTGGATTGTCCTGTGTCCTGTGTCCTGTGTCTTTTGTCCTGTCTGCTTCCGCCAAGGACGAATGACCGCTGACCAATGACGAATTCCCCTCCTCCCCCCGTACCCTCAGCACCACCTGCCCCTGCTCAGTAAACTTCACCGCATTACCGAGCAGGTTCACCAGTACCTGACGCAGTTTACTTTCATCGGTGCGGATGTATGCCGGTAAAGCACTCTGCCGCTCCAGTACCAGTTTCAATCCTTTGCTTTGAGCTTTGAATTGAAACATTTGGTATAGCCAATCAATCAGTCCCAGGAGATCAAAGTCATTCTCGTTGAGCGTAATTCTGCCCGCCTCGATCTTGGACATTTCCAGAACATCATTAATCAGGGTCAGTAAATGTTCGCCACTGCGGTTAATGGTATTCAGTTGCTCTTGCTGTTGGGGATTCAGCGCTCCACCTCGTAATAACAATTGGGTAAAGCCCAGAATCACATTCAGGGGCGTTCGCAGTTCGTGGCTCATGTTCGCGAGAAAGATGCTCTTCGCTCGATTGGCATTCTCGGCAGCTTCGACGGCTTGTTTCAGGGCGGCTTCGGCTTGCTTGCGATCGCTAATATCAGCAATCACCCCTTCAATGCAGCCTTCACTGGTATCTAATCGAGCCGAAATCAGTCCCCACAAATGGGAGCCATCGCATTTGCGGAATAGGGCTTCCTGATTTTGAATTTCGCCCTGTTGCTGCAACTGTTCCAGAAACTGCTGTCGTTGCGCCCGATCGACATAAAACTCGGCTGAGTATTTCTGACCAATCACCTCAGAGCCATGATCAAATCCCATCATCGTAATCAGCCGTTGATTGGCATCCAGGAACAGGCTATCCTCAGCACGAATGCGAAAGATGCCTACCTGGGAATTTTCAAAGATGTTGCGGAACTTGGTTTCACTGCGACGGAGCGCTTTTTCCGATTGTTTCCGGGCGGTAATGTCGCGTACCATCACCAGCACTTCATCCGGCTGGCTGGGAACTATACGTACCTCTTCATCCCGCACTTCCCCATCAATCACCAGTTGTTGCTCGTAAATCTGCAATTCACCGATATCAAGGGCTTGTTGGACATGGTACATCCGTTGTTCAGCCAGATCCGGGGGGAGCGAGTTATGTACCGTTGTGCCAACCAACAGTTGACGGGGATTCAGTACCTTCAAGTGGTTTTGGCTGATGATATCGAGATAAGTACCATCGCGGCGAATGCGGAATAGTAAGTCAGGAATGGCATTGATCAGGGCGCGGTTCGTGGCTTCACTCTGGCGCAATGCTGCATCCGCCTGTTTCAGTTGTGTGATGTCCCGTGCTACCCAAAGCACCTGCTCGTCTGACAGGGGAGAAACACTTCCGGCAAACCACATCTCCCGCCCCGCAATCTCCAGACTGTACTCTGCCTGTACCACCTGCTGCGTGTCCAGGGCTTGTAGAATCAGGCGATGGAAAAATTCAGCCTCTTCTGGTGTTTTCGTTTCATAAAGGGTGCGGTTAATTTGTTGCTCTGATGGACTGGTTAATAGTCCTGGATTGGTAGCCACAATCTTGAGGCAATAGCCCTCCCGGTTATACACCAGAATTCTGAGGCTTGCAGGGCGGCTGCAATTTGTTTTAATTCGGTGATGTCCGACAGAATGCCTTCTACGGAGGTGCCATCTGGACTTAACCAGGCAGATAACAAGCCCCAAAAAACAGTGCCATAGTGCTTGTGAAACAGTACTTCAAAGTTATTGACCTTACCGTGAGCCTTCAGTTGCGGAATGAGTTTCGTGCGATGGTCAGGTTCAACATAAAAGTTGACGGATTGTTCTCGGCCAATCAGGTCTTCTGGGGAGGTGTAGCCCAACAGATTGGCAAACCGCTGGTTGGCATCCACGAACAAACCGTCCTCTAGCTGGGTGCGAAAAATGCCCACCTGAGAGTTTTCAAAAAAGTTGCGAAACTTCGCTTCGCTTTGTTGCAATTCCAGGGCAGTCTGCTGGCATTCCCGTTCGTATTGCTCCAAATCAGACAGCATGGTGTTGATGCGGGTGGCGAGTTGAGACAATTCATCCTGACCCTGTACGCTCACCCGCCGGGACAGATCATCTCGCCGGATCGTACTGACTTCCTTACTGAGGTTAGAAAGCCGGGATAGCACCAATCGTTCTAGCAGGAGCAGGGTAACTCCGCCAAAGACCACTCCAATACCGAAGGTTGCCCAACTTAAAATACGAATAATATTCTGTCCATACTTGTAAATCGTGCGCGGGGTGTTGGTTTGTACCAGCACCGCAGGTTTGCCGTAAATATCATTGAGCAGGGCATACCCGGCGATCGCATCTTCATTCAAGGGCTGTACCGCGATCGCGGGTCGATCGAGCGTGGGTGAGGCATTCTGTAAACTGGGCGGTAACTGTTCGGGGTTTACGGGTTGCAGGGACAAGGGCAATCGGGCAATTTTGGAATATTCTTTGACTTCCGCCGCATCCAGATAGCGCCCAACAATCAATGTGCCGCGCATCGGGCCTGTACCGTCGCTTTTTAAAACGGGGTGCGAGGCGATAATCATCGGGCCTTCCGGTAACAGGAGAATTCCAGATAAGCGCTCCGTTGGACTCTTATGAGTCAGCAGGCGATCGCCCGGTTTCAGGAAAGGCCGAATCGAGTCAGGCAGGAGGCGTTTTTCCAGGGTCTGGCGATTGAAGCCAGTTTCATAAATAATCTGACCTGCAGCATCGAGAAACAACACCAGATTCACACCCGTTGTGCCCAGTTGCGTGTTGACCAGATTGGATTGAATAAACTTCGGATTCCGATCCTGAATGAAGGCATAGGCATCATCCCAGGTAGACCAATCGGCAAAGTTATTGCTGAATTGATCAATCTGCTGCGAGACAACATTCAATACGCCCGTCATGCTCTGGCGAGTATCTTGCTCTTCGGCTTGCAGATAGCTTCCCAGCAGAAGTTTCGATGAAATGCCATAGAGAGCCGCGTTTAACCCCAATAACGTGATTCCAATGACGATTAACGTCCGTTTTCGCAAAGTCATGGAAATACCTGCTGGTGCGGAAAAGCTTGCTTGACCAACCAAGTCCAGCTAGAAGTCTAGAACTTCCCAATCAGAGAAACTCTAGTTTTGGACTTGGACAAAGGTTTATATAGCCTGATTTCCCAGGAAAAGAAAGAACTTTAGCGGAATTCTATAACTGGCTTTTGGAGTCCCAGTATAATAATGGGCGATCGCGTTTACTCTACGCTGCGTCTGTCTGCGGATCGGTCTCTTGCTGTCTGAGAGTTTCCCACCCTTACCCCTCAAGATTCTGCTGCAGTCTATCATTTAATCCATCTGACCACTGATTCAACATGGATTCCAGCACCTCCTCAAAAGGGGACATTCTGCTTGTGGATGACACCCCAGACAACTTGCGGTTACTGTCCGCCATGCTGACTGAGCAAGAGTATGAAGTTCGCAGTGTCAGAAGTGGTTCTGCAGCCCTGATGGGCGTTCAGGGACAGCCCCCGGATTTGATTCTGCTGGATATCAATATGCCAGGAATGAGCGGCTATGAGGTGTGTGAGCGCTTGAAGGAAAACCCTGACACACGCGAAATTCCAGTGATTTTTATCAGTGCGCTGAATGAAGTGTTTGATAAAGTAAAAGCCTTTGCGGTGGGGGGAGTGGACTACATCAGCAAACCGTTTCAGGTAGAAGAGGTACTGGTGCGGGTCGAAAATCAACTGGCGCTCCGCAGATTACAGGTACAACTCCAGGAGCGCAATCAACAGCTAGAGGCTGCTGAGGCGGAACTCCGACGTGCCCTGGAACAGGAACGGGCATTAAATCAGCGGATTGAGGATCTGGCAACCCTGGAAGAGCGCAATCGCATTGCCCGCGACATTCACGATTCCCTGGGACACGCCCTGGTCGCTCTCAATATTCAAATGGAGACGGCACTGGCCCTGTGGAAGGATAATCAAGAGCAGGCTTACGAGTTTTTAGTGGAAGCAAAGCAGTTGG